>JAEUIL010000478.1 GCA_016794255.1 Planctomycetaceae bacterium
CAGGGGCTGGTCAAGTTGCTCGACTTTGGCGTGGCCCGTTGCAACAACGGCCATACGACCATGACCAGCACGGGCCAGATGATCGGCACGCTCGACTATCTGGCGCCGGAACAGGCGTCGAATCCGCGGGATGTCGACGGCCGTGCTGATATCTATAGCTTGGGTTGCACGCTCTACTTTCTACTCACCGGTGAAGCGCCGTTCTCGGGCCCCGCGTATGACACGCCGGCTAGCAAGATCAAAGGTCATCTGGTCGACGCGCCGGCTCCGCTGCTGGGCAATCGTTGTAGTCAGTTGCCTCGCGCCGTGGCGGGGATCATCGAACGGATGATGGCCAAGTCGCCCGACGACCGGTATCAGACGCCGCTCGATGTGGCGCTCGCGCTCACGTCGTACGGTCGCAACTCGAACCTCGCGGCGCTCGTCGATACGAGTTACGACCCGACCATGTATCGAGCCCTCGTTCAGTCGCAAAACAGCATCTTGGGCGCACTGGCCAAGGGTTGTTGGCACGCCGTTTGGTTCATTCCGTTGTGTCTACTGTGGTTGTTCAGTCGCCTGTTCCGCAAGCGTCCGCAGTCAGGCTTTCATCCCGTGCGATCGTCGTTTATGTCGCTCTCGGGCGTCGTCGGCATCGGCGTACTGATCTACATGCTCTCGCACGTCGTTCGCATCGATCGTTTCTCGGGCCACAGTCCGATCCCCAAGACCATCATCATTTCCAATGACGCCCCGCCGGTCGAGCTAACGCCGATCACCGTTGCACCTGCTCCCGCCAATGTCAGCAAGTCACGCGAGCCGCTAGGAATTACGAACAAGTTTGTCGCACCGGCTGGCGCTCGTGAAGCCACGGGCAAGCAGCGAACCAAGTAACGTCGAGATCACGGCCATGAACGATCTGTTACAGACCCGCTTTTCGCAGACATTAAGTTTCACGACCGGGCCGCGCAACTGGGCCGAGCAGCCGTGCCGCTTGGTGCGGATTTACCCGGCCAGCAACATCGGCCAGGTGGTCGACCTGACCGGTCAAGCGCTCGTCATCGGTCGCGATGCCGATAGCCATCTCGAACTGCCCGACGACTCGGTCTCGCGCCGCCATGCCTTGCTCGAACCGAAAGAAACCGGCTATCTGCTCACCGATCTGGATAGCACCAATGGCACGTATGTGAACGACACTCGCATCACCTCGCGCCAGTTGCAGCCCGGTGATCGCGTGCGGTTCGGCAATCAGATCTTCAAATTCTTGGCGACCGACGAGATCGAAGCGGAATACCACGAGACCGTCTACAAGATCATGACCACCGACGGGCTCACACAGGCTTTCAACAAGCGGTACTTCAGCGAGGTGCTGGAGCGTGAGTTCGTCCGCTCGCAACGCACGAATCGGCCGCTGTCGCTGCTCGTGATCGATCTCGACAAGTTCAAGTCAGTCAACGACACCTACGGCCATCTCGCCGGCGATGAAGTGTTAAGCGAGCTATGTCGTCGCATCAAGCAGCTCCTGCGGCGCGACGAGGTTTTGGCCCGGTTTGGCGGCGAGGAGTTTGCGTTGATCCTGGCCGACACGAGCCTCGAAGAAGCGTGTCAGGTGGCCGAGCGGATTCGGGCGTGTGTGGCGGCAGAGCCGTTTGTGACCGACCAAGCGACGATCCCCGTGACAACCAGCATCGGCGCCGCCGAAGCGACCCGTCAGCCGTTGGTTAAGGTGTCGCAATTCTTGGAGCTGGCTGACCAAAAGCTTTATGTCGCGAAGCAGGGTGGGCGTAACCGGGTAGTAGCGTAGTAGATACGACTCGCTCGGCGAGATGGAGCATTGGCGCAGTGTCTGGTACAATGAAATATGTTAGCTGCGCCGATTGCGGAGCTTGCGGGTTGCCAAAGTTTGTATGAATTCGGGATGTCATCGTGAGCGGCTCGACGTTTGAGAGTTCGGAGCGTCGCGAACCTGAGCCAGTGGTGGCCATCGGGACGGGGAAGCAGGTTGATTCACCGGCCGCAGCCGTCATGCCGGTGTTCTATGAAGAGCGATTGAATCGCGATCCGAGGTGGGCCATGAGCGAAGGGAGTCGACACTTTGAGGGGGACAGCGCCGTCTTCGTGACGTTGAGGAGTATCACAAAGCGACTCAAAGCGATCGGTGTTCCATACGCGGTTGTTGGCGGAATGGCCTTGTTTCGCCACGGTCTCCGTCGTTTTACCGAGGATGTCGATATTCTCGTGCGAAAAGATGACCTGCGCACGATTCACGAACAACTCGACGGCCTGGGTTACATTCCGCCATTTAAAAATAGCAAGCATCTGCGCGACGTTGAAACCGGCGTGAAGGTCGAGTTTCTCACGACTGGCGATTATCCCGGTGACGGCAAAGCGAAGCCGGTCGCCTTTCCTGATCCGGCAACCGTGTCATTTGAAGCCGAAGAAATTCGCTTCGTTAATTTGCCGACGCTCGTGGAGCTTAAGCTCGCCTCGGGCATGACGAACGCGGGCCGACTCAAAGATCTAGCCGATGTGCAAGAGTTGATTAAGCTGCTTAAGCTGCCGGCCGAGTTTAGTGAGCAATTGAATCCGTTTGTACGAGACAAGTTTGTCGAAATCTGGCAAGCGTCGTTCTCGGACGACATGCCTTAGCGAGTCAATTGACGCGAACATCCGGCCAAATGTTCGGAACGCCAGGATCGCGACCAACGGTCGCGGTTTTATGTTCGTGCGAGCTTCGTCAGCGCGGCAATCCCACGCTCGATCGTCTCTTCGCTCGCGGCGTACGAAATCCGGAAATGCGTGTCGCGGCGACTAAAAATTTTGCCGGGAATGATGAGCAGTTGATGCTGCTCGATCGCGGCGGTGACGAACTCAGTGCCGGTTCCCCACGGGGCTTTCGGGAAGACATAAAACGCTCCGCCGGGCACTGCGACTTCATAGCCCGCGGCGGTCAAGCCGGCGACGATCCGATCGCGTTTGACCCGATAGGCGTCGATGTGCGGACGCATGTCGACTTCGAGTGCGGCGGCACCCGCGAACTGCAACGGATGCGGGGCACAAACGAACGTGTATTGCTGCAATTTGGTCATCGCCTGAATCACTTCGCTCGGCCCATGCGCATAGCCAATGCGCCAGCCGGTCATGCCGTACGACTTGCTGAAGCCGTCGATCACGATCGTGCGCTCGTTGTACTTCGCCGGTGACACGAACGGCCCATAACAAAACATGCGATAAATTTCGTCGCTCACGAGGGCAATGCCGCGCTCGGCGCAGAGTTCGGCCAGTTCGCGCACTTCGGCTTCTTTGGGCGTCGCGCCGGTCGGATTGGCCGGGCTGTTGAAGAGTACCGCTTTGGTGCGTGGCGTGATCGCGGCGCGGACTTTGTCGACATCGATGCCGAAGTCGGGATACGTATCGATCACCACCAACGTGCCGCCGGCCAATCGCACGAGCGATTCGTACATGACGAAGTACGGATCGAACACGATCACTTCGTCGCCGGGGTTCACGAGCGCGAGCATGGCCAGGACCAGTCCGCCACTCGTGCCGCTGGTGACGAACAGTTGGCGATCAGCGTGTTTGAACTCGGCGTCGACCGTGGCCTGGAGTTTTTCGCGCAGGGCAGGGGCCCCTTGAGTCACCGAGTAGCCGTTCTTGCGCGAATTGATCGCGTCACACGCCGCGCGGCGGACCGGCTCGGGGACGTCGAAATCGGGTTGGCCAATGGACAGATTGATCGGGTTCGGCAACTTCGCAGCGAGATCGAACACCTTGCGGATGCCCGAGCTGTCGAAGAACGCCATGCGGTCGGCGAGCATGGGAGGATCGCGGGTTCTTGGTGCTTGGTTCTTAGTGCTTGGTTGTTACGAATGACAACCAAACGCAGACCAAACTATACCGCAGGGCAGGGGGGCGGAGAAAGTAGGCGCGGGGTAGTAGGCGGAGGGCGGTAGGCAGAGGGCGGTAGGCGGTAGGCAGAGGGCGGTAGGCGGTAGGCAGAAACTCGCGTCTCTAGCGACTGTCGCCCGCTAACAACCAAGCACTAAGCACCAAGCACTAAGCACCAAGCACCAAGCACCAAGAACCAAGAACTAACCACCAACCACCAACCACTTCCCCCCACTATCTCACCCGGCACTTGAACCGTACTAACCCACCCTCGCCGGCTTCGAGATGCTCGTTGATCTCCCACCGCATGACGAGCGTGGCGCCGTCGGTGGTGTTGCTGAAGTTGGCGTCGCGGCTGCTCTGAGCACTGTCGGCCACGTACTCGAGCCGGCTGACCAGATGGTCGACGAGCACGATGTTGCCCAGCGGCGCGGTGCCAATGTTGTCGTAGCGAATCGTGAACTCGACGATCTCGCCCGGCTTGGCGTTGTCGGTGTTGGCGATCTTGGTCACGCGAAGTTTCGGCTCGCGACGATCCTCGACGGTGTACGTCGCTTGCACCTTCTGCTCCGAGACGACAGCCTTGGCCTGCTTGCCATCGATAATGACTTGCACGGCTTGATCGGCGGTCCAGATCAAAGCGGCATCGACACATTGCGACAGTCGAGCCTTCTCGCTCGCATCGAGTTCGTTGCCGACGAGCTTCAGCACGCCTTCGTAGGCCATGAACTGATCTTGAAAGCCTTTCGGGCCCAACTGACGCGAGATCACGCCATCGAACTGCCGAGTGTGATAAGCTTCAGGCAACATCGCGGCGGTATGATCGCCGAGCGGATCACGCTGCAAACTCGACGCGGCCAACTCGGCCTTGTCGAGGCCAATCGCCTTATGCGGCGCGAGCATTCCTTCGACGCGATCGATTTGATCGCTGATCGTCGGGCCGGTCACGACGCGCACAGCGCCGAAGCGCGGAGCATAGATACAGACTTTGTTCGACGCTTCGACATGCGTGCGACCATCGAGCGTGTCGAAGTGCGCGATCGTGTCTTGCGGATCGAGATTATACAGCTGCCAATTCGGGGCGACGGCTACGCCCACGTTCTTGTCGCCGCCATCGCAAACATACTCGCCCTTGGGAATCGCATCGCGACCGACTGGACCGCAAGGGGCACACGCTTGGCCGCCGCAGGGAGCACAATCCGAAGCGAGCGCCGGTCCGCCGACGGGCATCGCTCCGCCACCGGTTGAGCCGTCGAGCGACACCGCAGGCACGGGGCGACTGATGATGCCCGGCGCTTTGCACGAGCAGAGCGACAGAGTTGCCAGCGCGATCACGGTCCAGCGCCACCATTGCGGCCAAACGTCAGCAATTGAGTCGGTTGCGTTCATCACAGGTGCGTTACCTCTTCGGTGCCGCGGTGTATTGAGTTTGGATCGCTTGACCCTCGGGCGTGGTCACCGGCTCTTGCATGGGTGGCAAGTTCTTCGGAGCGTAGACCACCAGCGGCGGGCAGCCGTGGAGGAATGCCATGTCGGGCCCATTGCGATCATCGGGCTGACGACCGCCGATGCGCAGAATCGCGACCGGCCGGCCGAGCTTGTCCGCTTCATTGAGTGGGTTGCTGGTCGAGCCCGCGTCGTACCACGAGGGCCGATCGGGATCCGAGACGTAGGGCAACGCTTGGTCAGGATCTTCGACGTAAATCACGCGGGTCACGAACTGACCGGAAAGCGCCAGTCGTAAATCTTCGACCGTGATTTCGATCGGGATCGGGTGCTTAGCCGCTTGTCCCGGCGGCGGGTAGAGCCGGTCGATGACCTCGATCGTCGGATAGACCGTGGCCGTCTCGTTGCCGGGAATGCCCATCACTTTGAAGCGATACACCGGCGAGACGAGCAAGCCGAGCGTGACCGGCGCCGAGCGAAAGGGGCTGAAGTCACCATGATCGGCCCAAGCGATCATGAGCCACGGCGCCG
>JAEUIL010000486.1 GCA_016794255.1 Planctomycetaceae bacterium
TGGCTCCCGACATCTCGCGGATCGATCCGCTCAAAGGGTTTGGCCGCATCTTCTCGTTGCAGGGAGTCATGCGTCTGGCGTTTGGCTTCTTGAAGATCGGCATCATCTTGATTGTGGCCTATAACGCGGTGATGCCCGAGCGGAACAAGGTCCTATCGCTCGATCAACTCGAGACCGGTCCGATTGCCATGTATCTGTTCGAGCTCATCTTTTGGGTCTCGCTCAAGATCGCCATAGCGCTGTTGATTCTGGCGGTGCTCGACTACGGCTTTCAATGGTGGAAGCAAGAGCAAGAGCTGAAGATGTCGCAACAAGAAATGAAAGAAGAGATGAAGCAGATGCAGGGCGATCCGATGATCGCGGCGCGGCGGAAGCAAGTGCAGCGAGAGTTGGTCATGCATCGGCTCAAGAGCGACGTTCCCAAGGCAGACGTCGTGATCACGAACCCGACCGAGTTGGCCATCGCCGTGCAGTACGATCCGCTTACGATGGCCGCGCCGGTCGTGGTGGCCAAAGGGGCCGGGGCTCTGGCTCAACGCATTCGACTGTTGGCGCTTGAAAAGGGGATTCCCATTGTCGAACGTAAGCCGCTAGCGCAAGCACTGTATAAGGAGGTCGACGTGGGGCGTCCCATCCCGGCCCAGCAGTACGCCGCAGTCGCCGAGGTGCTGGCGTACGTCTATCAACTCAAAGGCAAGAAAATGCCCGCCTAAATGAGTCGCAACTCGGCCGTGAACCTCGCCGATATTAGAGCGTACTAAAGCGTGGACTACCGTGGCGATCGATCGTCGTCGCGCAGGGTCTGTGGTGGTGAAAACTCGGTGTTCTGCGGTCGAAACATCGCCCGGTTAAAGTTTTTGGGTTGGGTAGGCTAGAACGCTTGACACGACCGATCCATCGGGTTTTACTTATCACGTGGTAGCTATCGCCAGTCGCCGGCCGATCGAGGATGGATGTGCCCGTGTGGTCACGGTCACCCCGGCGCTGCTGGAGCACGCTGCCAGAAGCTTCTGGGAACACGCATTTTTTGGAGAACTGTTGATGAAGAAGTCGCTGTTGAAGGCCGGTCTGCTGAGCGTAGCCGGTGCCATGTTGGTCGTTGGCTTGGTGTTCGCCCTCCGTGGCGAAGCTCAAGCTCGTCCGAACTACATGAAAGAGTTCACGGGCAAGTACCCGAACGTCACAGCTGCCGCTGAAGCCAAGTGCGGTGTCTGTCACGGTGCTGAGAAGAAGGACCGCAACGATTACGGCAAGGCTTTCGGCGCTGCTCTGCCAGCTCCGAAGTGCAGCGATTCGGCCAAGGTCCAAGAGGCTTTGACCAAGGCTGAAGCTGGCAAGAGCGCCAGCGGCAAGACCTTCGGCGAGTTGCTCAAAGAAGGCAAGTTGCCTAAGTAGTTGACCAACGAACGCAAGTTCGCTCGTCCGCACGAATGCTTGAACAACAACGGGTCGGCGCTCACCAGCGCCGACCCGTTGTGCTTTTGTTACCTACTCACCACTGACTTTCTCACCTGTTTTTACACGCTCTCCACGTCCGGATGCACCCACGGCCCACGATACGGCCTTCTCAACAGTCGATTCGCTTCGTCATCACTCACGACTTGGTGCTTCGCGGGATCCCAGGTCAAAGTTCGACCCGCCTTCATCGCCAAGTTGGCCAGGATGCAACTCACGGTCGAGATGTGTCCCTGCTCGATATCGGCCACCGGTTTGCCGCGTGACTCGATCGCCGCCAGAAAATCTCGCATATGCACACGGATCGCCGGGGCGACGTGTTTCTCGAGATCTTTCTCGTCACGATCTTCGGGATACTGATCCAACTCCATCGTCACATCGCGATGCACGGGCTCGCCACCGCCGAGGGGCGTGAAATCGTAGCTGTTTACGCTTGCTTTGAGCGTCCCTTTATCACCGTAGAATGTCGCACCCCACGGATACTTCGGATCCGGCGCTTGGCCCCAAGTGCGGTGCTGCCAGACGACCTTCAAGCTGCCGAAATCGAACGTCGCTTCCTGCGTGTCGCTGATGTTGGCCTTCGATTCTTTCTGCACCAAAATGCCGCCGGTCGACGAGACCCGCTCGGGCCAGCCGAGCTCGAGCATCCACCGCACCATGTCGAGCATATGAATGCACATGTCGCCGACAATGCCGTTGCCATACTCCATGAATGCCCGCCAACGTCGCGGATGGACCAGCGGATTGTACGGCCTCAGCGGCGCGGGGCCGGTCCACATTTCATAGTC
>JAEUIL010000491.1 GCA_016794255.1 Planctomycetaceae bacterium
ACCTCGATTCATCCAGCCGATCGCGTCGCCGTCGGTTGCTCGGCCATCGCCCGGATTGCGATTGCTCGAAGTATTGGAAAAGGCCGGGTAGCTCTCGTTGAGCTTGAAGCGACGAAAGCGTTCGAGCCACGCCTTGATATCGTCGGGCGCTTCCTTGCCGGCCGTGGGGTGCGTCCCTTCGTCCCAATAGGTGACGAACGCGCGATGCGTGTCGTTCAGCACGCGGTAGAACGGCGGGTTGTTCTGCCACGGGATCGAGCCGTCGTTGCGACCGTGCAGCATGAACAGACACGGCAGCTGCCCACGAGCGCTCTTCACCGTGCGCACACCGTTCATCCGCTCGAGCAGTGGCGTTCCCTCGTCGGTCAACAGCGACGCGGGCATCGGCCCGGTCCAACAAGCGGGTTCCAAGCGATGAGCACTCGTCGGCTGCTCGTAGGTGTACGACACGATCGGCACATGGGCGTGCAGCGCCGCGAACAACTCGGGATGCCGCAGACCAAACGACACCGTGCCGCAGCCACCCATCGACGAGCCCGAGAGATAGTAACGATTGCGATCGGGCTGATAGTGTCGCCCGACGAAATCGAGCATCCACAGCAAGCGGCGCTCGGTGTAGTTCGTCGGCACGCCCGAGCTCATCGCGGCGCGATCGTAAATCTTCGAGTTGTAGCCATACCAAAAGGTCCAAATCGCGGGGGCGTGATTGTCGGTCGACTCGCCGTGAACTCGGCCGATCCAGGTGCGATCGGTCGGGTTGATGTACACCGTGTCGCGATCGACTTTCACGCTGAACTTGAACGGCAGACCGGCTCGCCAGCCGAGCGTGTGATCGCCGAACGCGAGATACTCCATGTTGGGCACCACGCCACTCTTGCCGTGCAATCGCAGCCAGACCGCGTGATCTTTGCCGGCACCGACTGTCGGCTCGGGCGTGTCGTGTTGCCAGAACGCCAAGATCGGACCCGGCCGGGCGTCGATCGCGCTCGACACGTTGCCGCCGCTTTTGACTTCGCGCGACTCGACCCCGTCGGGACTGGTCGACGTGACGGCGAAGTAGAGCTGCGCGGGATCGTTGGCCGCGACGGTATAGACGAACAGCCCGTCGCGCGGATCGAGCCGCTCGCCGTTGCCACCGACACGGTATCCGATCGGCTTGGCGGCCGGTTGCTTCGCATCGAACGACGCCGGGTCGGCCCACCAATCGCGGGCCGAGTGCGGCTCGACATGATGCGCGACGAGTGTCGCTTGTGTCACAGCGGTGATCGGCCGCGTCGCTCGATAGACGTTGAACGTCGTGCCGGCGGGTGTATCGGTTTCTTTCCAAGTAAGAAAGAGTTGGCCCCCTCGCTGCGTCGCACGGAGATCGCCGGCGACCGGCTCCGCCGCGAAGACGAACGTGGGGAAGATTAGGGAGGTAAGGAAGTGTAGCGAGCGCATGGGGCGTGGAACCTGGGAAAGCGTGGGCATTCGAGTGCACCTTATCTTACCCTCAATCATCACCATGTTCCGAGTAATAATAGCCCCGCAGGGGCGCAAGTTGTTAGCCAGGGGCGTGAGCCCCTGGAAACGTGACCAACGAAAACGAAGCCCCAACGGGGCGACACTCGTCCGGCACTGCCGCCCCTTCGGGGCTCCGCTTGAACTCGACGAACTCAATCGCGAACGCGTACCAGGGGCTCACGCCCCTGGCTAACAACTTCCGCCTCTTCGAGGCTTGAACCAGTTTCAGACGTTGAGAGGCCAGACGATCCTTGGCAACCTTTTGCGCTGAAAGAGCGTGTTAAGCAGATATAGCGGGCTTCTTGCGGAAAAATGCAGAGTGATTCTGCAATCTGCGCATAATACACGCCTATACCACGTCGGAACGCAAGTAAAACCCGGTGATAAAATTTGCATCAAGGTTCAGTAATCGGTACTATGCTGAGTGTTTCAGTATAAACAATGGTTCGTCGGATAAGGGCTTCCCGAAACACTCGTTCGATGCCGAGACTCGATTCGCTAACTTTTTTCATACTGAACGCGATGGCTGACGATTGGGAATCCATCGTGCAAATTGAACCGCAGGTCAAGGAATCCCACGGGTCAACAACCCGAGACCAAATATTCGGGGCCCTTCGAAATCTTCTCGCGGGCGGATACCTTCGGGCGATGGACGAGAACGGATATGGAATTGACGGTTACCCTGACGATCAGACGACAGCTTGGTTTTCGATGACTGATGCCGGACGAGTGATGTACGAAGAAAACATCGTGTACTACGATGATAATTAGGCTCGTGCAATCGTCGATTCCCAAGGAATGATGCCACGTCCCGATGCCGTTGGTACAATCCCCTGACATGACTCGGGCCTGATTGGCGCGGCTTGCCCCGCTCGAATCCCACGAACTAGGCGTTGCACACGAGCAGGCGGCAGCGTCGGTCTTGAAGTTACCATCACGCGCCCGCCGCGTGAACTTGGTCGTTCAGTCAAAAGGACTCGTGTCCACCTTCTTCCCGCGGCAGTCATCTTGCCATAAGAGACACATGCCAATTCCTAACGCGGAACGAGCCGTCGTCACTTCCGAAAAGGTCCGCGACTACTTGCTCAACCTCGATCACCCCGATGGCGGCTGCAAAGCGGTCTGGTTTCTTTCATTGGGGTACACTCGGGATCAATGGCAACTGCTGGCTGACGATTTGCTGGCGATCGCGCGTGATTGCGACGAATTCTCTACCGAATCAACCCGATTCGGCCTAAAATACATGGCAAGTGGATCGGTAGGTCGCTCAAACCACCGTTCAAAAAGTGTGCTAACCGTTTGGATCGTCGAAGACGACAATCCCCCGCGACTTGTGACCGCTTATCCCGGTGAATCGGCATGATTGCAGAACATTCTCTCGTTGTCCTCGATTGCGAACCGCCCCACGAGAAACTTCATCGTGGAGACGTCGGGACCGTCGTGCATGTTTACAAAGACGCGCGCGGCTTTGAAGTTGAATTCGTCGATGGTGGCGGACGGACGGTCGCGTTAATTACGGTTGGCGCAAACGATGTTCGTCCAATCGAAGCCGGTGAACTACTTCACGCCCGCCGCACCGCTTAGATAGAGCAGCTCATTTCCCCACCCTGTCCAAAAACTCCACCAGCCCTTTCGTCCCTGGATCATCCGTCTTGCCGATGTCGTTGTTGATCTTGCCGTGCGTCGTCTCGCGACCACCGTACAACACCGTGTAAACCTCGGCCGACTGCAAGGCGGCGGCGAGTCGTCGGGCTTGGGCAGTTGTGTCGGGATGGCCGGAGACGTGCATGATGAAGAACGGCGGAATGTGCTTGCCCTTGGCGACATGCGTCACGGCCGAGAAGTCGAGATGCTTCTCGGGATCGTTGCCGAACTTGACGCGATGACCGTTCTTGCCGGGCTGCGGCAGGCCGTGCATGTAGTTTCGCAACTCGGCGACGGCAATGATGCCGGGCAGATAATACGTGTCGCCATCGACCGGAATGCAACCCTTGAGCGCCGTGAACGGCATCCCCTCGGCCTTCAAGTAGCGATCATCGCAGCAGACGATCGCGGCGAGTTGCGCACCGGCCGAGTGACCGCCGACCAAAATCCGTTGCGGATCGCCGCCGTGCTTGCCGATATTGCGATGGACCCAACCGAGCGACTTGGCGACGTCGCGGATAATGTCCCCCATCTCGACGTGTGGATAGAGCCGATAGTTCGTGCTGACGAACAGATAGCCGCGCTCGACGAAGAACTGCGGCTTGAGCCCGACGTCACTCTTATCGCCCCCTTGCCAACCACCGCCGTGGACCCAAAGCACGACCGGCAACGGCTTCGTCGGCTTGTCGTCCGGCGTGTAGATATCGAGCACGTGCCGCTCATGGGCCGGCTCGGCGTAGGCGATGTTCTTCTCGACCTGCATCGCTTGCGTGGTCGATGTCAGGGCGACGATCAACGCGGCGCAGAAACCAAGGGCTAGGGCAAGGTGGCGTGTCATGATGGCTCACAAGTTCAATGATACGAATTGATTGCAAACGCTGAGTGTATGACGACAACCGGGCAGTGTCACGCCATGATCTCGGTAATCGCCCGACCATGATCGATATCGAGCCGCTTCCGGCCGGGAATTTCGAGCCGCCGCGAGTCGAGCCCCATGAGTTGCATGATCGTGGCGTGAATGTCGGTCACGTAACGGCGGTTTTCGACGGCATGGAAGCCGATCTCGTCGGTCTTGCCATACACCATGCCCCCTTTGACGCCGCCGCCCGCCATCCAGACGTTGAAGCCATAGATGTGATGATCGCGGCCCGTGGTCCCCTGCGAACCCGGCGTGCGACCAAACTCGCTGGCGAACAACACGATCGTCTCGTTCAGCAAGCCACGACGCTTGAGATCGGCCAGCAGACCGGCGATCGGCTTGTCGACGGCGAGACAGTTCTTCTCATGGTTCGTCTTCAGATTGCTATGCGCATCCCACACGCCCGCGCCGCCGGCACCGTGTTGAATCTGTACAAATCGCACGCCACGCTCGACCATCCGCCGCGCCGCGAGCAGCTGCATGCCAAAATCACGCGTCTCGGGACGATCGAGCCCATAGAGATTCTTGGTCTCGTCTTTTTCCTCGGCGAAGTTCATCACGTCGGGGATCGACGTCTGCATGCGGAAGGCAAGCTCGTATGACTTGATGCGGGCCGCGAGGGCCGGATCGTCGGGATACTCAACGTTGCGCAGGCGATTGAGCCGATCGACGAGCTTGAAGCCAACCTGTTGCTCGGCCGTGCTCAGCGAGCCCTCGGGCTTGCCGTAGTCGAGCGGATTGTTGGGGTCGATCCGCACCGGCACCGCATCGTGCTCGGGGCCCAGGTAATGACCATCCTTCGCGTTCCAGTACTCACGTCGGCCGAGCGAAATGAACTGCGGCAAGTTGTCGTTGAGCGAACCGAGCCCGTAGTGCACCCAGGCGCCGAGCGTCGGATACTCGCCATCGAGCATGTGACGCCCGGAGTGGAACTGCGTTTGCGCCCCGTGATTGTCGTCAGTCGTGTACATCGACCGCACCACGGCAATGTCATCGATCATGCCGCCGACATGTGGGAACCAATCGCTGACCTCGATGCCGCTCTCGCCCCGTTTGCGATAGCCGACTTGCAGCGGCAGCAGCAGGTTGCGTTGCTGACCATTGGCATCGTTGACGACGGTTACCCGGGCAAGCTTGAGCTTCTCGGGATCTTGAGCATCTTTGAACGGCGTCTCGGCGATCGTCTTGCCGGCGTACTTGGTCAGCATCGGCTTGGGATCGAACGACTCCATATGGCTCACGCCGCCGTTCATGAACAGCCAGATCACGCTCTTGGCCTTCGGCGTGAAATGCGGCTTGCCGGAGGGGGGCGACCACGTTTCCGCTGGTGACGCGGCGCTCTCACGCTGCAATAGCGACGCGAGCGCCAAGCCGGTGATGCCCATGCCGACATCGGCGAGAAACGCCCGGCGGTGGACGCCGCGGGAAGTGCAGTGACAAGTGGGGTCGTTATACATCGCGTCGCTCCGTTAGCGAATCGTCACAAAGTCGTTATGGTTCAACAGGGCATGGACTAGCGCCGCTCGGCTGTGGTCACGAACGTCGGTCCGTTTAGCTTCGGTCGCCAGTTTGGTGAACTGCGCTAGCGCATCGAGGCAAGCCGCTCGCTCCTCGGCCGATGGATGCGAGGCGAGGATCGCGTACCACGCCAACTCGACAAACGCCGCGTCGTCACTCGTTGCCGGATCACGACTCAACTTCGCCGCAATCTTTTCGGCCATCGTCACGGCCAGTTTGCTATTGGCGAGTGCGAGCGCTTGCTGTGGCACGATACTCTCGCTGCGGCGATAACACTCCTGGACACCGGCATCGTCAAAAATCGACAAGAACTTCTGATGATCGTTGTGCGAGTGAACGTAATACAAGCTGCGCCGACGCGACTCGGTATCGCTCACCGGCACCGACGGCCCCCCCAACTTCAGATCAAGTTCGCCAGCCAAGTGCAGCAAGGCATCGCGCACGATCTGCGCCTCCATCCGCCGTGATGGCATCCGCCAGTAGAAGCGGTTCTCGGGATCGGACGAAAGCTGAGAGCTGACAGCCGAAAGCTGCGCTGTCGCGGGTGAGCTGCGTTCTTCAGCTTTCAGCTCTCTGCTTTCAGCTTTTCCCTCCAGCCGATACACCTTCGACGTCACGATCAACCGATGCACGTGCTTCATGCTCCAGCCGTGCTCGACGAGTTCGCACGCCAAGAAGTCCAGCAACTCGGGATGCGTCGGGACCGCGCCTTTGCGACCGAAGTCAAAGACCGTCGGTACCAGCGGTCGACCGAAGTGCCGCGACCAGATGTGATTCACCGCCACGCGCGCGGTCAACGGATGGCGAGGATCCGTGATCCACCGGGCCAATGCCGTGCGGCGACCGGTGCTCGTCGTCGGGAATGGTTTGCTGCGTGAAGTTTCGCTTTCGAGATTAGATTCCAACGTCTTGAGCGAACCGCGCAGCGAAGTGTACGTGTCGCCGGGAGTGTCGAGCGCCTTACGAGCCGTCTCGACCGCGGTCTTGAGCGGCGGGACTTTTTTCTCCGCCTCAGCCTTCTTGTCGGGCTGAGCTTTAAGTACGTCGAGCTCTCCCTGAGCCAAGGCCGCCTCGGCCTTCAACAGATTCGACTCGCGCTCGGCACGGGCCGCTTGCTTGGCCAGTTCACCTGCGTCTTTCGCTGGGGGATCAGCGAACCGGGCCCGATCGGCTGCGGCGCGAGCGCGAAGCAGCGCCGGCATTTGCGTCGCGACTTGCAAATTCTTGCGGGCTACGTCGAGTGCCACCTTCGCTTGAGCCTGAGCCCGATCGGCATCGGCGAGCGGCGGCGTCGCCGTTTTCACCTCAGTACTTCCACCGTCGATGGTTCGCAACTCAAACTCGTGGAGTTCGACTTGAGCGTCGTACGTGGCCAACTGAATCGCGCCCGCTCGTCGCTCCATCGTTTGTTGGTAAGTCAGCACGGGCTGACCATCGATCAACACGCGAATCTCGGTCCCCCGCACGCGCACGGTCAACTCGATCGGCTTGCCGGACTGCACTTCGCGCGACTTGGCTCCTTGCGGTGGATAAACCGCCTTGCCCGCCACTTTGTGCGACACCTGCAACTTGCCGCCGGGCATCTGACCGCTCAGATATACGAGCGTGTCGTGCTGAGCTTCGCAATCGAACGCGATGCCCACCGACCGATACTGTCGACCACCGGTGATCGTGAATCGCAGACGAGCTTCAAAGTCGGCGGGCGGCAGTTGCTTCAACTGCAATCGGCCGGGCACGTTGCCATCTGCGCTTTGCACAACCTTGCCGGAAACGAAACTCCACTTGCCCGCGATGATCGTCCAGCGTTCATTCGCGCCGTCCTTAAATAACTCGTGAATGAGTGACTTCGGCTGCTCAGCCACCGCGGACATGGGTTTCGCAGGAATGTTGTTCGCGAGTTGCTGGGCGGCTTGTAGCTGATCGTCGGCGGTTTTCAACGTGAGCTCCGCCTGCTCGACGGCTTTCTGTGCGGCCACGATCTTCTGCTCGGCATCCTTCAGATGATCGTCGAGCACGAACGGCTGGAGGCCGGGCAGATGTGCCGTGGCGGGCAGCTTGACCGGCGTGATCGGAAACGCGTCGAACGCCAAGATCGCGGGCAAATGAGGTTCAATCACCTGGTCCTTCTTCGGTCGCGTGTCGTCGCCGCGAATGTGAAGAAACGTCGGAGCATCCAGGTTGCAGTCGAACGCACGGGGAATGCCGTTCTGCTCGAAGTCGATCACGCCGGGGACCAAATCGGTACGGACTTGGTACGGCTCGAAGAACGCGCGCAGTTGGTAGTATTCAACCTGCGACAGCGGATCGTACTTGTGATCGTGACACTTGCTGCAATTGAACGTCATGCCGAGAAAGGCTTTCGACGTGTGCTGGATCACGTCGTCGAGCCAAGTCGTGCGATTGAACTTGAAATAATTGCGGGCCAAGAACCCCGTCGCACGCAGCTTGTCGGCATCAGTCGGATACAGTTCGTCGGCCGCGAGCATCTGCCGCAGCATTTCGTCATAGCCGAGATCCGCATTGACCGACTCCACGATCCAATCACGCCAATGCCAGATATGCTTTTGACTATTGCGCACCTCGGCACCCAAGCCCCACCAGTCCGAGTAACGCCAGATGTCCATCCAGTGGCGACCCCAACGCTCGCCGTACTGGGGTGAGGCGAGCAAGTCATTAACTAAAGCTGAAAGCTGGGAATCGAAAGCTGAAAGCTGAGAGCTGAAAGCTGCGCTGTCGCGAGTAGAACCGTTATCCCCCAGCTTTCGGCTTTCAGCTTTCAGCTTTGTTCCCCGCAGCTTTCTTTCCCACTTGTTCAACTCTTCGAGCGTCGGCGGCAATCCGGTGAGGTCAAGATAGATGCGACGGATGAGCGTGCCGAGTTCGGCATCGCCGAGGGGAGTGAGACCGTGCTGCTCGTGCTTCGCGGCAATGAACGCATCGATCGGGTTCTGCGACCAACCGGCGCGCTCGACCTGCGGGATCGCGGGCTTCACCGGCGCTCGAAACGCCCAATGGTCGCGCGGATCGGTCTCGGGCTTCTCGTCCGTCGGAGCTTTCAAGCCTTGGTCGATCCACGCCTTGATGAGCGAAACCTCGGCCGGCTTGAGCGGTTCTCCCTCGCCCTCGGGCGGCATGCGGGTCTCGGCGTTCGTGTCGGTGATCCGCTCGATGAGCACGCTCGTGGCACTCTGGCCCGCGAGCACAGCCGGGCCGGACTCGCCCCCTTTGCCAATCAGCGCTGCCGTGTCGAGACGCAAACCGCCGTTCTGCTTCAATGCCCCGTGACATGCATAACACCGCGAGGCCAGCAGCGGCTTAATCTGCGTGGCGTAATCGATCGTCTCGGCGGCCACGAGCGCGGCCTGGGACCACGTTGACGTGGCGCAAATCGTGAGCGCACACAGATACCAAGTCAGGCGGGGCCGATGCATGGGCGTGGATCACCTCAGGCGGGGCGTTCGTTCACGGCCGGACAGCCGAACCGTGTCAGAACGACGAGGGATGCCCCCATTTTGAGTCGCCCGAAT
>JAEUIL010000502.1 GCA_016794255.1 Planctomycetaceae bacterium
TTGGCCGTCGAGATCGAGCCCGGCGACGTTGAGCTCGAACGAGGTGCCGATCTGTTGGTGCTCGCCCGTTTTGCCGATCGCGAACGTCTGCCGCGCGACGTGTCTCTGGCGACCACGTCGACCACCGGCGAGCAGCAGTTCACGCTGCAACAAAGCCTGAGCGATCCGGTCTTTGCCGTGCGTGTCCCCGAGGTGAAAACCGATCTGGCGTATCGACTGTCGTTCGCCGGCGAGCAGACACGCGAGTATCGCGTGACCGTGTTCGACTATCCTGAGCTCGAACGGGCCGATGCCGAACTCAAATACCCGACCTACACAGGCCTTGGCCCGCGGCGGATCGAGGATGTGCGGCAACTGAGCGTGATCGAGGGTACCGAGCTACGGCTCGTCTGTCGTTTGAACAAGCCGGTGACCACCGCGCGGTTGGTCCCCGCCGAAGGTGACCCGATCGAACTTGTTGCCGCGCCCGACGACAAGTCGCTGTACGCTCACACGCAGACAATGCAGTCGAGTGTCCGCTGGCGATTGGAACTCGTCGACGATCGTGAGCGAAAGAATCGCGAGTCGGTCGAGTTCGTGGTCGACGTGCTGCCCAATCGTCCGCCCGAGATCAAGCTCGTGTTCCCGCGACAAGACCTGAAGGTCTCGCCCTTGCAGGAAGTGCCGCTCGAGGCCGAGGTGCGTGACGATTTTGGCATTGTCCGCTGGGGGATCCATTACGAGCTGACCGGCAAGCCGCCGCGGGACGTCACCTTGGGCGAGAAGCTGGCCGCGAAGGAACCGCACTCGGGCCGACAACTCGTGGCGCTCGAAGAGTTGCAAGCCAAGCCCGATGAGTTGCTCGCGTGGCACGCTTGGGCCGAGGACTTGGGGGCCGACGGTCAGGTGCGGCACACGACGAGCGATATCTTCTTTTGTGAAGTGAGTCCGTTCGAGGAGATCTTCCGACAGAACTCGGCAGACGGCGGTCAACCGGGCAAGCCGCAACCACCGAACCCGACGGACGAGTCGCTCAAGCTGCAGAAAGAGATCATCACCGCCACGTGGAACCTGCGGCGACGCGAGACCGGCGCGACGCGCTCGTCGACCTATGCCGCCGATGCGCAGACGATTGCCGACGCGCAGCAAAAAGCGCTCGAAAAAGTGCAGGAAATGAAGGAGAAGCTGCAAAGTCCCGACGCCGCAGCGACCGTGGCCGAGATCGAGAAACAGATGCAGACGGCGCATCGCGAACTGAGCGCCGCCGCGACGAACGGCACGCTGCCGCCGCTCGAACCGGCGCTGGCTGCCGAGCAGGCTGCGTATCAGGGACTGCTCAAACTGCGGGCTCGTGAGATCCGCATCACGCGGTCGAAGAGCGCCGCAGCCGCCGCGGGTGGTGGAGCGCAGAGCCCCAGCGGTCAGAATCTCGATCAACTCGAAATGAAAGAGGACGAAGAGCGTTACGAGACCCGCAACAAAGCGGCCGAGGCTGGGCAGACGCCGGTGCAAAAGGAACGCGAGGAGTTCTTGAGTCGGCTGCGCGAACTGGCTCGCCGGCAGGAAGATGCCAATCAAAAGATCAAAGAGTTGCAGGCGGCGCTCGATGCAGCTCGTAACGAGGAAGAACGCAAGCAGATCGAGCGACAACTGAAACGGCTGCGCGACGAGCAACGCGATCTGCTGCGTGACGTCGATCAATTGAAGAACAAACTCGACAAGCCCGAGCACAATCAGCCGCTGACCGACGCGAGCAAGAAGCTCGAAGAGACACGCGAGAACGTGCGTCAGGCATCGGATGCCTTGGAAAAGGGGCAAACTCAACAGGCGCTCACCGCCGGCACACGCGCCGAGAGCGAACTGGACAAGTTGCGTGACGACTTTCGCAAGCAGACGGCGAACCAATTTGCCGACGAGGTGCGCGACCTAGTCGATCAAGCTCGCAAGCTTGATGAACGTCAGCAGCAGATTAACGAACAACTCACCGGTGGCAAGCCGAGCGAGAACGCCAAGCCGGGCGAGACCGGCAAACCCAACGAGACCGCCAAGCAAGACGCGCCCGCCAAGCCGCGCGGTGCCGGTGGTCTGCGTGCGCCGGCGTCGGCCCCCGACTCGCAATTGCCCGAGCAATTGAACGAGCAAAAGAAGGAGTTGGCCGAGGTGCTCGACAAAGCGAAGCAGATCACCGAACGGGCCGAGGATAACGAGCCGCTGCTGGCCAAGCAGTTGTACGACACCGTGCGTCAGGCGCATCAACAGCAGGCCCCACGGGCCATCGAGATGCTGCAACAACTAGTCGACAACGGCCTGAATGCCGAGGCGACCAAAGTCGCGCCGCAGGCTGGCGAGGCGGTGCAGAAACTACGCGCCGGGATCGAGAAGGCGGCCGAGGGTGTGCTCGGCGGCGATGTCGAAAGTCTGCGGCGAGCCAAACGCGAGGTTGATCGATTGGCGCAGGCGCTTGGCGAGGAGATTGCGCGAGAGAATCCCGCCGCGGCACCGAAGACGGGCAAGGGACAGGATGATGGGGGACAGGATCCTGAAGCGAGGAAGCAGGGTGGCGTAGGCAAAGAGGCCGGTAAGGAAGCGAGTCAGGGAGACACGAAGGGTCCGAATGGTAAACCGATGCCGGGGGACAACAACGCCAGCGGCAAGCCAGCAGACGCGGGTCAACCGAGCGCTAAGAATCAACCGGCTGGCGCTGCGAAAGACGCTGGCAAAGAGACACCGAATAGCAAAGAGTCGCCAGCGAAAGGTGGCCAACAGTCGGGCCCAGGGAAGGAAGCCGGCAAGGGGCAAGCGGCTGGTGAAAGCAAAGACCCGGGCAAGGGTCAGCAGCCTGGCGAAGGGAAACAAGCGGGCGACAGTAAGCAAGCGGGCGAGAGCAAATCATCCAGTCCCGGCAAAGAGGCGGGCCAGGGCCAAACTCCCGGCAAGGGCCAACAACCGGGCAAAGGTCCGATGGGCCAAGGTCAGCAGCCGGGCCAGGGTCAACCATCCGGCCAAGCTCAACAACCCGGCGGCGATAACCCGTCGCAGAACAACTCACCCAACAGTCAACCGCAAGCCGGCGAGGCGCGTGACGCGCGCACGGCGAATCGCGCCGGCTCGGGGCCTCACGGCGTGCTCACCGGCGGCGATTGGCGTGAATGGTCCGACGCACTGCGCAATGTCGAGGAGTTTGTGCCCGGCACACGCTTGCGATCCGACGCGGCTCGCGTTCGTGAACAGGCCCAAGCGCTGCGGGCCGAAATGAAGCGGCACTCGAAACAGCCTAACTGGGACTTGGTGCGGGAGACGATCTACGAGCCGCTCGTCGAATTGCAGCGACAGTTGAACGAAGAGCTATTGCGACGCAACTCGCCCGAGGCCGCGGTGCCGCTCGATCGTGATCCCGTGCCGGACAAATTCGGCGACGCGGTCCGTCGTTACTACGAACGACTCGGGAGTGGTCAATGACCGAGTCGGGGTTGTTCTTTGCGAGCTTGGTGCTCGGCGCGCGGGGCTGGCTCTGGCCGGCCGTGGCGATCGTCGCGCTCAGCGCCGTCGTGCTCGCTTGGGCCTATCGCGGACTCACCGGTCCCCGGTGGTTGCGCATCACCGCCGCCACGTTAAAGGCCGTCGGCATCGCGCTCTTGGCCGCGATTTTGCTCGACCCGTTGTGGTCCACGAGCCGTGCCAGACCGGGTGAGAATGTTGTGCTGCTGCTTGTCGACACCAGCCAAAGCACGCAGGTCAAAGGCCGCGATCAAAAGACATCCACCGCCAGCGCATTCCGCGAACGGATCGAAGATGAACGTCAACCGTGGCTCGTGCGATTAAAGCAAGATTTCGACGTGCGGCGTTACACGTTCGATAGCCGCCTCGAACCGCGCACCGACTTTGCCGGCGTGGAGTTTAACGGTCGTTCGTCAGCACTGCACGCCTCGCTGCGGTCCTTGGCCGAACGTTTTCAGGGGCGACCGGTGGCGGGGATAGTGGTCATGAGCGACGGCGTGGCGACCGACGCTCGCGCTAGCAACACGCCGACGAACGTTGACTCGGCCGCACTCCCTCCGGTGTTTCCGGTGTTGCCGCCGCAGATCGAGACCGCCGCCGAGGTGAGTCTGGCACGGGTCACGGCGACGCAAACGAGTTTCGAGGACGCCCCGGTCACCCTGCTGGCCGATGCCACATCGCAAGGCTTCGAGGGCGAGCCGCTCGTCTGCGAGGTGCTCGACGAGGCGGGCAAAGTTTTGCACACGCAGGAACAAACGCCCGGCGGTCGCGATGCCTCGGCCACGTTTCGCTTTCAGTTTCGACCCGAGCGCGAGGGGCTGTCGTTCTATCGCGTGCGGGTTGCCGCCAAGTCGCAACTCGACGTGTGGAAAGACGTCAGCAAGAGTCGCGAGGCAACGTTGGCCAATAACGAACGGCTCGTGCAGGTCGATCGCGGACGCGGCCCGTATCGGATTTTGTACGTCGGTGGAGCCCCCAATCCCGAGCACAAATTCTTGGGCCGGGCGCTCGCCGAGGATTCGCAGATCGAGCTACTGACGTTGATGCGCATCGCACGGCGCGAGCCCAAGTTCGACTTCCGCACGCGCGCCGGCGAGTCGACCAATCCGCTCTTTCGTGGCTTCGACAAGACGACGGACGAAACCGAGCGTTACGATCAGCCGGTGTTTGTCCGTCTGGGAATCAAAGACGAGCGCGAACTACGTGACGGCTTCCCGAAGAATGTCGATCAGCTCTTTGGCTATCATGCGATCATTCTCGACGATGTCGAGGCCGAGCTGTTCACCACCGACCAGATGTCGCTCATCGGTCGCTTTGTCTCGGAGCGTGGCGGGGGTCTGTTGATGCTCGGCGGTCCCGACGGATTTGAGAAAGGGAAGTTTGCCAAGACGCCGGTGGCCGACGTGCTGCCGGTCTATTTGCAGCGCACTACGACCAGCTATCCGCCGCCGGCCGAGGGTTACCGTTGGCAATTGACGCGCGAGGGTTGGCTCGAACCGTGGATGCGACTGCGGGCGAGTGAGGCCGACGAACGCGAACGTTTGGAGAAGATGCCCGCGACGTTCCGCTCGTTGAATCACATCGCGGGTATCAAGCCCGGGGCGAGCATCTTGGCCGTGGCCGTCGACCCGGCAGCGAAACAGCATCCCGCGCTCGTCGTGCATACGTACGGCCGTGGTCGCGCCGCGGCGCTGATGATCGGTGACATGTGGCGTTGGCGGCTCAAGTCGGAACCTGAAAATCAAGACCTTGAAAAGACGTGGCGGCAGTTGATCCGTTGGCTCGCGGGTGATGTGCCCGGCCGCGTGAGTGTGGCGCATGAGTTGGTCGCCGACGAACTCGCGCCGGCCGTGCGGCTCGCAATTCGGGCACGTGATGCCGATTTCCAACCGCTCGACAATGCTGCGGTGACTTTGCAGGTGACGCCGCCCGACGGCAAGCCGCTCGCCATCGACGCCGAACCGAGTCGCAGCGAGCCGGGCGTGTACGAAGCGAGTTATGTCCCGCGAGCGCCGGGCGCTTATCGAGCCCTGGCGAAGGTGGTCGACGGCGCGGGCGCTGAGCTGGGCCAAGTCGAGACCGGCTGGACCAACGACTCCGCCGCCGACGAGTTTCGCGCTCTAACGCCCGACCGCGCGGCGCTTGCCGAGTTGGCCCGAGCCACGCAGGGTGAAACGATCGAGTTGAGCGAGCTCGACGACTTTGCCGCGAGTCTCGCCGCAAGACCGGTGAAAGAGACGGTGCAGACGCTGTTTCCACTCTGGCACACCTCGGGCGTGTTCCTGTTGGCGATCGCTTGTCTCGCCGGCGAATGGGGTCTCAGACGTTGGCGAGGCCTACCATGAAAGTTTTTTACCGACTATTCCAACTCGCCCTGCTGCTCGCTTGCGGTTTCGCGCCTACACTGCGCCACCTCGCCGCCGACGAACCGCGCTCCCCGCATACTTCACTGCTGCTCGTGATCGGCGCACCGGGCGAAGACAGCTACGGCAAGATTTTCACCGAAGAGCTGGCCCTGTGGCGACGCGTGGCTCAAACCAGTGACGTCGAGCTGACCGTCATCGGCGATCAACCCGCGGCCACGCCCAGCGATAAGGATCGGTTGCAAACCGCGCTGCAACGAGAACGTGATGCCAAAGCCCAGCGACCGTTGTGGATCGTGTTCATCGGCCACGGCACGTTCGATGGTCGCGTCGCGGCGTTCAATCTGCGCGGGCCGGATCTCTCGCAAGTCGAGCTCGCCGAGTGGCTCAAGGGTTGCGAACGACCGCTGGCCGTTATCAACACAACCTCGGCCAGTGCTCCATTCCTCACGGCTTTGGCCGCGCCGGGTCGCGTGGTCATCACTGCGACCAAGAGTGGCCAGGAGCGCAACTACACGCGCTTCGGTCGTTATTTTGCCGAGCGCGTGATCGACGCGACCGCCGATCTCGACAAAGACGAGCAGACATCGCTCCTGGAAGCATTTCTGGCGGCAGCCCGGGATACGAGCGAGTTCTACAAGAGCGATGGTCGGATCATGACCGAGCATCCGCTATTGGACGACAATGGCGACGGACGCGGCATTCGGCTCGACTTCTTCGAGCGCGACCGGTTGATCAAAGCGCCGACCGGCAATCAAGCCGCCGACGGCGATCTCGCGCGGCGGTGGTGTCTGAAGCCGAGTAGCACCGAGCGGCAACTAACCGCGGAGCAGACCGCCAAGCGCGATCAGCTCGAAGCAGAACTCGCGAGTTTGCGACGTCGCAAGCGTGACTTGCCGGAAGATGAGTACTTTGCCGAGTTGGAACGGTTGCTGGTCGAGCTCGCGAAGTTGTATCAGCCGTAGCGAAGTGAATCGCTACTTTAAGATACATGTTGGGCTTGAGCTTAGTTTGCCTATAAAGCCATTGCGGCGACGAATTTGAGATAATCCGACGGAGTGAAATCGACATGGAGTCGCGGCAACAATTAATCGCAAAGGGTAGGGTTTTGCATCTGCTGCCTGTAGTAGCGATAGCGTTTTTTGCAACGATAGGTTGCCGTGCAAGCATTGATTCGGAAGATGTCTCGAGCATTGCAAAATGGCTCGCAGTTGCATGCATTTCAGTCGATGGTGAAACGCAGTGTCACTGGACCTCTGATAACGAAGTTGTGCAAGATGACAACGTAAAGGGATGTGTTGTTTCAGCGAAGAGCATTTCTATCGCCCCTGAAGTCGCAATGCCCACAGTCGCAGCATGGAACACTGCCGCAGGAATCATGAAGTCATTCTTGGAGCCCAACCAGTATGACTTGTTCCTTAAGACTGCTGAACATCAACGGGATTGTAAACACTTTGCCTGGTCAGTGGGCAATAAAGAGTATACTGCGGTGATCATTCGGCTCGAGAATGTGTCGTACATGTACTTTGTTCAATTTGGCAAGTACACAACAAGAGAGGCGAGTAGCCAGTCTGATTAGGCTGAAGTCTTTCGGATCGTTTTCGCCATTCATCGCCTGCTACTTCGGGACACTCGATGAGCAACATCGTCATCAATTCGGTTGTCGGTCCCGATGGCACGCTGCACTTGGAGGTGCCGATTGGTATGGAGAACGCGAATCAACCGGTGCGCGTGGTGATTGAACCAACCGGCAAGCTCATGACGCCTGCGGAGTGGAGTGCTTTCGTGGGCACGATGGCGGGGAGTATCGCGGATCCCACGTTTGAACGGCCGCCGCAGTTGCCGATCGAATCACGGGAGTCGCTGACTTGAAATACTTGCTCGACACCCACACTTGCATTGGTTGGTTGCGGCAGAATCAGCCCCGGATTGTCGCGCAAATTCAATCGCATGCGCAAACCGACATTGTGTTGTGTTCCGTTGACCCCCGCCCCTTACCGACTCATCCATCGGCTGCTATCGTAGCGCGATGCGTTTGGCTCATCCGATCGTCGCGCTTGGCTTGCTCACCTTGCTGCATGGCTTGGTCGATACTTTCGCGCTGTTCTTGCAGCCGTTGTGGCCCGCGCTGGAGCGGCAACTGCACCTGAACCAAGTCGATGTGTCCGTGGCGTATGTGCTGTGGAATTTGTCCAACAGCGCGTCGCAACTGCTGTGGGGCTATCTCGGCGATCGGTATCACGGTCGGTGGCTGTTGTGGCTCGGGCCGTTGGCGGGGATTGTGTGCATGAGCGCGCTGGGGCTCATCGGCAGCGTTTGGGCTTTGAACGGCGTGTTGCTCGTCGGCGGCTTGGGAATCGCGGCGTTTCATCCCGAGGCCGCGGCATTGGCCGGCCGGCTGACCCCCGCGCACCGCAGCCGGGCCATGTCGGTGTTCGCCGTCGGTGGCTATCTTGGACAGGCGGCCGGGCCGTTCATGAGCGGCGAGATCGTCGCCCACCGTGGACTGGGCGGACTCACTTGGCACATGGGCTGGGGCTTGGCGATGTTGCTCGTCCTGAGCCTCGGCCTGCGCAGCGCCAGCCGGATCGATCATCACGTGCGCCGCGAAACGATTTCATTCACGCGATTGCTCGCCGGGCGGGTCGGTGGCGTGGCGCTGTTGATGACCGTCGGCACGTTGCGCGTCGTGACGAGCGTCGGTGTGCCGATGGCACTGGCGTATTTGATCGACAGTCGCGGCGGCTCGACGGCCCAGACGGGACACGTGCAGTCGAGCTACCAACTCGGCATCGGCCTGGGAAGCATCATCTGCGCCGCGATCGTCACGGCCCGCAATGAACGATTGGCGTTGTGGCTCACGCCGCTGCTGTCGACACCGCTGCTGTGGTGGGCGTGTGCTGCCGAGGGTGAAACGCGGATCGTCGCCATGACGCTGGCTGGCACGTGCATGGGCGGCGCGTTTCCGGTGTTGATCAGTTACGGTCAACAACTTTTGCCCGAGGGCCCGCGCGTCGCCAGCTCGTTGACCATGGGGGTCACCTGGGGACTGGGCAGCATCGTCGTCGCGGGCTTGCTGGTGCTGTTTCGGCAGTGGGATCGGCCCGACTGGGCGATTTACACGTTCGCGACCGGCGGCGCGCTGTCGAGTCTGTTGTGCTTTGGATTGCCTGACGTGACGCGACCCGTGACCAGGCCGGCTGCTGCGTCCGGCCGCTGATTCCCCCGTCGCAAGCGAACCGGCTACGCCGGCGGCACTTCGAAGGTGCTGACGTTCGTCGAGGTTTCGCAGCTTGGTCCCCGCTCCTCGGACGCCATTGTCGAACTGGCAACGGTTGAACGCGGCAAGTGCGACGATTGGGTCAGCAACCCTTCTTGCAGAGCGATGCGCGTCAAGTCGACCGACTTGTGAACATGCAGCTTGCGCATCATCCGCGTCTTGTGGTTCTCGACCGTACTGGCTTTGACCCCCAGCAAGTCGGCGGTCTCGCGCACCGAGTAACCTTGCGCCACCAGTAACAGCACTTCGAGTTCGCGTTTTGAAATCCGACCCAACACGCTCGTCGGACGATCCAGCCGCAAACGCGGCCCTTGCGCTGTCATGACGATCCGCTGCCGAGCCGCGGGTGACAACACACGCGTCCCCTCGGCTACGTCGCGCAGCGCTTGGGCGATTTCGGTCAACGACTGCTCTTTGGACAGATAACCGTACCAATTCGCGAGCAACGCCTGATGCAGATTCAGTTCGTTGAGCTGCTCGTCGAGCAACACGGCTCGCACGTTCCAGGTGGTGACAATCGCGTTCAACTGATCCCACCGCCCGAGTTGCGGGGAAAACGAGATCAACACGCCGGTGAACGCCCGTTGGCTGAGGTGTTGCCGCAGGTCGCCGAGGTCGCTAACCGCCACGATCTCGTACTGCGACTGACTCGTCAGCGCGAGCGCAAGTGCCTCGCGCACCGCAGCTTGAGTTTCGACGATCAGCCAACTTCCGCCCGAATTCACGAACCGCACCTCGCAACTACACGATTCAATAAATGACAAAAACCTGATGGGACCTGTCGAAAACGTTTGCATTTCGCACTTTCTAAAAAAGCGTCGACCGGCGACAAAGTCCGCAGTAAAATCTCTTACCACTGCTGGCGGGAGACGAACGTTGTTGGCGGCAACGTTACGTGGCCAGCGAAAGCACAAGGAACTCCGACCGTTCGCGTCGTAGAAAATAGGGGCAGGTGCTCCCACCTTCGTTAGCTGTACGCCACGCCATGACCGCTAGCAGCCTGTCGACCGTCGAGTTGATCGAACGCACCGGCCAGGGTGACCGGGCGGCGGCAGCCTCGTTGTTTGAGCGGATCTACGCCGATTTACATCAAATGGCGGGCCGGCTCATGCGGCGCGAGCGACGCGACCACGCGCTGCAAACCACCGGCTTGGTGCACGAGGCGTTCGTACGCCTGGCGGGCCTGAATCGCGTGTCGCCGCAGGGCAAGACGCACTTTCTCGCGCTGTCGTCGCACGTGATGCGTCAGATCTTGGTCGACCACGCCCGCAAGCGTCTGCGACTCAAACGGGGCGGCGATCGGCAACGACTCCGTTTCGATGCGGGCGATGTCTTGTCACGCGGCCGGAGTTCCGACGTGCTGGCGGTCGAAGATGCGCTCAATCGATTGGCGGAGCTCGACCCGCGGCAAGCGCAAATCGTCGAGATGCGGTTCTTCGGCGGGATGACGGTCGAGGAAGTCGCGGCGGCGTTGGGAGTTTCGAAGCGCACGATCGAAGCCGACTGGACGATGGCCAAGGCCTGGCTGCGTCGCGAGTTGGCCGGAGACGATGCGTGACGCCCGAGCAGTATCGCCGTCTGAAAGAGCTGTTCCACACCGCGGCCGCACTCGATGCCGCCAAGCAAACCGCGTTCATTGCCGAGGCGTGTGGCGACGATGCCGAGTTGGCCGCGGAGCTTCGTTCGCTTTTGGAGCATGCGCACGGCCAACCGCTTTTGACCCAGACACAATCGCGGCTGACCCGCGGTGGGGCGTCGACTCAGCGAGGCAGCACGCGAGGGTCGCGCATCAATATCGCGCAGACTTGGGCATGGTTTACCGCACCGCGTTTCCGCTGGGTTCGTGCCTGGTTACCGTGGCTGCTGGCCGTGGCAGCGAGTGTGGGCGTGGCGTGGTGGATTCACGAACGGGTGCACTTCACGATTGCCGAAGCGCGGCAACATGAGCTGCAAGCGATCCTGCGCGCCGATGTGTCGGCCATCGAGCATCTCATCGATCGCGAACGGATCGCAGTTGCCAACTTGGCCGATGATCTGGAGCTACGTCGCGAGTTGGCCAAACTCGTCGCGCCGCCCATATCGCCGACCAGCGGAACCAAACGTGATGTCGCTGTGCCGACGATCTCTGACGAGTTGCACGCACGCATCCGACAACGAACCCGCGCGGACGCAGAATTCGCCGCTTGGGACCGCAAGATGCTCACGCTCGTCGACAGCGCCCACGAGTCGGCGGCGACTGACGACGCCACCGGGCGACCCGTTTCGGAGCGCGGTGCCCAGTTGCTCAACCGCGTCTTCTCGGGTCAGACCGTCGTGTTGCGTCCCGACTATAACTTCATGCTTCGCAAACAACCCGACCTGCGGCCTGAGACGATCGGCATGGGTTTGCTGGCCCCGGTTTATGATCCGGAAGATTCTCAGCAGGTCATTGCGGCGATCATGATCCGCAGCCGCAGTCTGATGCAGGCCTTCGACGCGATCCTGGCCCATGGACATTTCGAGACCACCGGCGAGGCGTATGTCTTCAATCGCCAGGGAATGTTGCTCTCCGAATCGCGATTTGTCGACCAGCTAATTCGTGCCGGCTTGCTAACACCCGCAACATCAGAAACGCTCCGCTCGGCCCGGCTGGTGCTCGAGGTCAAAGACCCCGGCGGCGATATGACGCGGGGCTTTGTGCCGGCTTTGCCGCGCAGCGCTCAACCGCTGACCGAAATGGTGCGCATGGCCGCTACAGGCCAAGCAGGCTCCAGTGTCACGGGCTATCGTGATTATCGCGGCGTGGTGGTCGTAGGTGCCTGGAACTGGCTCGCCGATCCCGACATCGGCATCGCGATTGAAATCGACTACGACGAAGCCTTTCGCCCGATGATCTACGTGCGCCGCGGCATCGTCGCCATAGGATTGGTGATCTTTGGTTGGACGTTGTTCCTGGCCACCTCGACGATCCGCACGTTGCGGGCCCGTGCGCTCATCCGGCAAGTCGGGCCATATCACCTCGTGCGACGAATCGGCAAAGGGGGCATGGGCGAAGTCTTCCTCGCCGAGCATGCCCTGCTCAAGCGTCCGACGGCCGTCAAACTCATTCGACCCGACAAGACCAACCATCAAACGCTCGCTTGGTTCGAGCGCGAGGTCCACGCGATCAGCCAGCTGACGCATCCCAACACGATTCAGATCTACGACTACGGCCACACCGACGACGGCACGTTTTATTACGCGATGGAGTATCTCGATGGTCTCGACGTCGAGGCGTTGGTGCGCATCGAGGGTCAAGTCTCGCCCGAGCGCACGGCGTACCTGTTGCGGCAGGCTTGCTTGTCGTTGCGTGAAGCGCATCAGCGGCAGCTCGTGCATCGCGATATCAAACCGCACAACATCATGCTCTGTGCCCGCGGCGGGATGTACGATGTCGTGAAGCTGCTCGATTTCGGCTTGGTCAAAGATATTGCCGACGGCTCGGAACGCAACTCGTCGCTGACTCAGGTCGTCGCCGGAACCCCGGCGTACATGGCACCCGAACGGCTCAGCGATCCGCTGCGTGTCGACGGACGGGCCGACATTTTCGCGTTGGGGGCCGTCACTTATCGCATGTTGACCGGCGCTGATCCGTTCGACGGCCGCATCATGCTGTACGATGCTCAACAGCCGCCCGACGATTCGATGCGTCCGTCGCGTCGATCACGCTATGCGATTCCTGCGGCGCTCGACGACTTGGTCCGCGCTTGCTTATCGCCGCAGCCCGACGATCGTCCCGCAAACGTGCAGGTGATGATCGATCAACTCGACGAGTTGACGTTTGACGAGCCGTGGACGACCAGCGCTGCCGAAGCATGGTGGTTTAGCCGCGGCTTTGCGACGGGCCACATCCACGACGCCGCGTGACTCGAGTGACCGCCGTGGGCGATGATCGCCCCTGAGTTGCGGGCGGGCAAACAGGGGCCTTATACTTCTCGCGACGATGGTTACCGCTCGTCACTTACGCCAGGAAATCTGCACCATGCGAAACGATCAGTCCCCATCACGATGGACCCGGCGGTCGTGGCTCTCGGCCAGCTTGCTGAGTTTGGCCGGCAGCACGATTCAGGCCGAGGAACGCCCCGCGGTCACCTATCCGCGTGCGACATCGAGCGACACGGCCGTTGAGCCCAACTGGAAAGAGCGCGTCGAGATCAGCGTGGGGCCGCGGGACGCCGATCTTGTCGGCTCGACGGAACGCGTGTTGCAAGCTGCGGTCGATTACGTGTCTCGCCTGGGCGGCGGCACGGTGCGGATTTTGCCCGGCGTGTATCGGTTGCGGAACGCCGTGTATCTCGCTTCAAATGTCCGGCTGCTCGGCTCGGGCGCCGATTCGCTGTTGATCAAAGAGCCCAGCGTCACGACCAAGCTCGCCATCGACAGCGACTGGTACGATCAAGAAATCACGCTCGCCGACGCTACGGGCTTCAAAGTCGGCGACGGCGTTTGTCTGCGGACCAAGAACCCGCATCACGGCGGTCAAACGACCTTGAAACGCACCTTGGTCGCCCGGGACGGCAAACGTTTTAAACTCGATCGGCCGTTGAAAGACAATCTCTGGCTGATGGGCGAGAGCACCGCGTCCACCCTGTTTCCGCTCCTCAGCGGCGAGTACATCACCGACGTCGTGATCGAGAATCTTGCGCTCGACGGCAATCGCGGGCAAAACACGTTGCTCGATGGCAATTACGCGGGCTGCATCTTCATGCAGGATTGCAGTCGCTTGACCTTCCGGCAGGTCGAAGCCCGCAACTATCACGGCGATGGTATCAGTTGGCAAATCTGTCACGACGTGACGGTCGAGAACTGCTACGTCCACGACAACACGAATCTCGGTTTGCACCCGGGCAGCGGCTCGCAACGGCCGATCATCCGCAACAACCGACTCGTGGCCAACGACATTGGCGTGTTCTTCTGTTGGGGCGTGAAGTACGGTCTCTGTGCGCAAAACAAGATTCTCGACACGCGCAGCTACGGCGTCTCGATTGGTCATCGCGACAACGAGAATCTGGTCGTAGACAACGACATTACACGGAGCGGCAAAGTGGGCGTGCTGTTTAGGCCCGAGCGTGGCAAGGCGTTCGCGCCACATCGCAATCGGATCGAGCGGAATCGGATCGTCGACAGCGGGCCGGCCGCAGGCGTCGCGATCGACGTGCAAGGCGAGACCGAGGCGATCACGATCACCCAGAACGAGATTCGCGAGACGCGCGGTCCCGAGCAGCGCATCGGAGTGCGCGTCGGTCCGCAGACCGCCGATGTCAAGCTGGTCGACAATCGCATCGAAGGTTTTGCCACGGACGTGAAACGGTAACTGCGCATGACTGCTGAACTGCCCGCTGAACCGTGGCGCGAGCACGGTTGGACTCCCCACACGCAAATCCTGCTGTCGTCTTATCGTCGCTGGTTGGGCCACGATCTGCTCGCAGTGGGCGAGTCGGTCGAGGAAGCGGCTCGGGCGCTGTTTGAAGCCCCGTTTGTCGTCGTATCGCACGGCAAGCAAAGCGATCCGATTTTGAACTATGCGAATCGGACCGCGTTGCAGTTGTGGGAGATCGACATTCCCCGGCTGCTTGAAACCCCTTCGCGATTGACGGCCGAGCCGCTGCACCGTGACGAACGGGCTCGGCTACTCGAACGCACGACGCGCGATGGCTACGTCGACGACTACCGCGGCATTCGCATTTCAACCACTGGTCGCCGCTTTCAGATCGAGCGCGCAATTGTCTGGAACTTGGTCGACGCAAGTGGTCAACACGTTGGTCAAGCCGCGACGTTTGCGACGTGGACACCACTGTAAAGGCAAACTCGTTCGCGAATCGCTCGCGCTCCATTAAGGAATCGCGATCAAGCCCGCCTCGCAGAGCCGTGCGGTCGGCGTCGCCCCCGCAATCGGCAACGCCACACCGACCACGCGTTCGAGCGGCTTGCCATTCACTTTGCTCGTGGCGAGCAATCGCAAAGCGCCGATCACCGGTCGGGCATCCTGCGCCGCAGTCACGGTCAGCTTCGCGGTGTGATCTTTGCCCCCGAGGGTCAACGGTTGAACCGTGATCCCGGGCGGCAGTTCCACGGCGCGAATCTCGATCGGCTCGGCATGTCCACCGCTTCGCACGACGACCAGCGGCACCGTCAGGCTCTTGCCCGGAGCGACGTTCCACGCCGTGGGCTTCGTCGCTTCACCCAACATGGCCAGAACGTTCACATGTTCCAGTCGCGGACCAATCGAGACGCGATACGCGCGGTCGGGCGGGTCGCCGGTTACGCTCAGCAAGTCACGCACGACGAGGTGATACTCGCCCGCCTCCGGAGCCCGCCAGGCACCGGCCGGATCGCGACTTTCCACCGGCACGGGGATCGCTTGCTCCTTGGGAATCGCGATGCCACCGATGGTCTCCAGGGGTTTTAGATCACGATCGCAGATCACGAGTTCCAAGTCGCACGGACGATCGACCCGTTCGGCGATCGCCTCGAACCACAGCATCTGCGACTTCTCGGCCCGAAAGCGATACGTGTGCGATGCCGCGCGAGTGGTTGCAAAGCGCTGGCTCCACGAGACCGGCGGTGTGGCGACCTCGGTGGAAACCGCACCGGCGGCGATGACGTGGTGCGTTGCGGCAGCGTCATTGAGTTCAAACCGCACGACGCCGCCGAACTGCGGATGGCGGTAGTCAAACACCTCGGTGCGAAACGCGCGAGCCGAAACCCAACCGAGGCCCGATCGCACAGATTTTGGCGGCGCGGTGATGTCCACGACCAACTCGGTGAGCGGCTCGCGAGCGCCGACCACCGGCTTGTCGCCGGGCAGTTGATAACCGCTGAGCGTGACCTGCTGCGTCTGGCTACGTTCGAGCGTCAACGGAAAGGCAGCTCGCACATACGGAGCCGAGGTCAGCGTCAGTTCATACAGCGGCGCAGGCGTACCGCGATAGCCACGATCTTGCACCAGAATACGATACTCGCCCGACCGTTGAGCACGCAGATGCACGACCGGCTCGAGTCGGTTGAGAGCATCGTGGGCCACTTCGGCACCACTCGGATCGAGCACGGTAATCGTGGGCCAAACCGTCCCACCCAGCGACAACGACCGGGCCGCGATCGTTAGTCCTTGCGACTCGTCGAGTGACACGCGATACCAATCGCCATCGACGGCAGGCGTGATCTGACCGTAGATCGTCGCGGGGAGTGTGATCGCCTGAGCTTCTGTCGCCGTCGAGTTCGGCTCTTGTTCGACGCTGGTGGCGGTGGCTTGAATCACGAACCGACACGGGGTCCCCAGGCCCGACTTGGTGATCGGCCAAAGATCGTACTCCCCCAGGGGAATCGTCGGCGGCAGGGTGATGCGGCGGCGCGACTTGTCGATCCGCTCGGTCGACAATACTGCGCCGTGCAAATAGAACCGCTCGACCGCTTCGCTCCCTTTGCCCTGCAACTCAAGCTCGATCGTCTGGCCGGGCGATCCGCCGGCGGGGAGCGTGTAGAGCAGTTGCCCGTCCTGTGCGAAGCCGATCGAAGCGTCGACCACCACGTTCGTACAGAGCAGCAGCGCCAACAACAACCAACGAGACATAGCACGTCCAGCGACAAGCAAGGCGGGAGGCAGAACCAGGAGGGCAGCACCTAGTATACCTTCGCCGTCGAGCCCGACTCAACGCGCGGTGTGAGCGGTGTGCTACCCATTGGGGAATGTGTGCCATGTCCACGTCCGCGTGGACATGCGTTTTCAACCGGAAACATGCCCATGCGGCGTGGGCACGTCACGCGATTCGGTCGAAAGGCATCACGACTACCAGCCGTAGTAGAACGACATGCCCTGGTTGTAGACCGGCGCGGGCGGATAGTAATACACCGGCGGCGCGGCAATGTAGGCTTGCGGAGCGGGGGCGGGTTGCACGTAGTACGGACTCGGCGCCACGTACACCGGTTGCGGCGGCGCGTAGTACACCGGTCGCGGCGCGGCATAGAAGCCAAACGAGAAGTGTGGCCCGCCGTGGTGATGATGACCGTGATAATGTCCATGATGCCCGGCCATCGCGCTGCCGCCCAACAACGCGACCCACGCAACGGCAAGCAATCCAACTCGAACAAGCGGCGATCGCATGGCATTCCTCACGGCACGGCAGATGTGACGGACAATTTGAAACGGGGCGAACGGTACTCGCCGGACGCTCGCGGCACAAGGCGGCTCGCAAGATCGACGCTGCACTTGGTTGATGCAGTAAGACCACTTTGCGGACGGACAGCAGTGCTGTATCCGCCAGCAGAGCCGGGCGCTCGCGCGTCTTAGAATCAGATCGTCACGCTGCCGGGGGCAATCGTCACTTTTTGTCTGGCGATTTGCCTGCTGTCACGCACCCCCGGTGGCCGCGGTGTCACCGACGTTGGGGGACCACCAGCCGATCGGGGAGTTGCGCCAGCTTCGCGCCGTCGGGCTGCCAGCGAAAGAGGGTCAACCGGTCGACCTCGGTTTGATAGCGGTTCATCTGCGGACAATGTTGCGGCTGGGTCACTTCGCCGTATTGGTCGAGCAACTCGAACACCCAACGTGGACCGAGCACATCGAGCGGCTGCTCGTGCGGACGGCGGGCCACTTGTCGCAGAAACACGAGCGGATCGTTCTCACCCTCAAGCCGCGGCCGCAGATAGTACGTCACCTGATTCTCGGGCAGCCCGACAAGATATAGCGTCATACGCGCGGCCCGCTCGCCCCATTGCTCGTTGAGCACGGCGGCGAACTCGGTCTGATGACGATACGAATCGTGGAACGGAATAATGCCGATCTGGACAACGAGCGAGACGCACCACGCGGTCGCAAAGCTCGCAATACACTGCCCGCGAATGTGACGCTGTCGTTCGTACCACAACACCACGGTCATGCCGACCGCTACGAACGCTAACGCGACGCCGATCATGTTTCGTTCATCGCTCGAAATTCGTGGCAACTTGCCGATTACGATCCAGGCAGCGGTCACGCCAGCGACGATCGCAGCGATCGACAGCAACGTCCAATGTTGCGTGGCACGCTTGCGCCATTGCAGGTGATCGACCAAAGCACGAGCGCTAATCACCGCCAGCGGCGCGAGCGCGGGAATGGCGTAATGTTTCGTCTTAAACGCGGCCAAGCTCAACACGCCGATCCCGCCGAGCGACCATGCGGCGAGCAATCGCCACCGCGCGTCGTGATGTAGCCCGTGGCGAATGGCCTGCACGAGTCCGACGATCAACAGCGGCGACCAAGGCAACATCATGAACGGTACCAAATAGGCATAGGCCCACGGCGGCTCGTTCTGGCCCAACGTGCCGGAGAACCGACCGACGTTGTGATAGAGCACATTGTCGAGCAGCCCGGGATGCTCGAGGTACGCCGCGATGCACCACGGCACGGTGAGCCCCAGCGCGATGACGATGCCGACGGGATTGGCGAGCCAGCGGAGCACTTCGCCCCAGCGACGCTCGATGAGCGTGAACGCGCCGACTCCCGCCACGACAAACAACGGCCCGGCGAGAAACTTGGTCATGAACGCGGCCGCGGCGCAGGCATAAAACGCCCAGGGAACCCAACGCCCGGTGAGTTTGCCGAGCGGGCCCTCGACCATCGCCAACCCGAACAAACCCAGGGCACCCGCGACGGCCAACCCGAGCAGCGTGTCGCACTCGGCCAAGCGCGCCTGCATCATTACGTGGACCGTCGTCAGATGAATGAAGCCGCTCAGAGCGCCGACTTGTGCGCCGAACCAACGCGCGGCCACCACGGCGATCACCCATGCGGTACCGATCGCCGCGAGGACACTCGGCAAACGCACGACCCATTCGGCTTCGCTCTGAAAGACCGCCATGGACGTCGCGATCAGCCACGCCATCAGCGGCGGCTTGTCGGTAAACGGCACACCGGCAATCCGCGGCACAATGAACTCGCCGTGAGCGAGCATCTCGCGAGCCGGTTCGGCAAAGACGATTTCGTGATACGTCAGGGCGCGACTCGTGCCGAGATACGGCAGCAACATCGTCAGCCCGAACAGCCACAGGCCGCAAGTCGCGAACCAACCGAGGCGATACGAATCGGCTCCGCCGCTGAGCATGGCGGTGGGGCGAGTGACGGCATTGGGATGGACTGCGGTGCGCCACATGCGACTCGATCCTTCGACAAACGACAAGCCCGAGCATCCGAGCCCGAGCGGACGATATTGTGGCAGATTGAGAGTTTTATGTCAGCGTGAATCGGGAGCGGGAAGAGTGCTTGGATGGAAGCAAAAAGACCAGTGAACCACAGAGACACAGAGGACACAGAGAAATTCCAAGGACGAACGAGGGGAATCGGGCGAGCGATCACTTATTGCGATCCTCCCAATCTTTACTCTTCTCTGCTTTTCTCTCTGTGCCCTCTGCGCCTCTGTGGTTCCAATTGAATTTCTGCGTTCAGGCAGTAGCCGACTTGGCTCGCCACCCAATTGCGACCATGACTATACCTCGCTACCATATCCGCGTTGTTCCCACCTCCGCTCTCCCCTCGAACTCGCCGGACCTGCCATGCATCCGAATCTCGTCAAATTGTTCGATCTCACGGGCCGTGTCGCTCTGGTCACCGGCGGCAGCAAGGGGTTGGGCCTCGCGATGGCTCGGGTCTATGCCGAAGCGGGCGCGGATGTGCTGATCAGCAGTCGGCACGAGGATGAGTTGAAGTCGGCCGTCGCTCAGATCAAAGAGGGCAACACCGGCCGGGTCGAGTATCTCGTGGCCGACATGATCAACCGCGACGATGTCCGCCGCGTGGCCGACACCACGATTCAAAAGTTCGGCAAAGTCGACATTGTCGTCAACAATGCCGGCTCGAACTTGCCGCAACAGATCGATCAGATCAAGGACTCGGATTGGGACCGTCTGATCGAGCTCAATCTGACCAGCTGCATGGCCCTTACCCGGGCTGTGGTGCCCAGCATGAAGCAAGGTCGCTGGGGACGCATCATTCACATCTCGTCGATCATGGGCCTGGCGAGCAAAGAGGGACGCAACGCCTACTCGGCGACCAAAGCCGCGCTCGTCGGCATGTGCAAGGCGACGGCGCAAGACGTCGGCCATCACGGCATCACGTGCAACTGTATTGCCCCGGGGCCGTTCTTGACCGATCTGCCCGGCAAGATGCTCAGCGATGCCGAGAAGAAAGTGTTCGCTGATCGCACGGCACTCGGCCGTTGGGGCGAACCCCGCGAGTTGGCCGGGACCGCGCTGTTGCTCGGGAGCGACGCCGGCAGCTATATCTCGGGCACGGTCGTGGTCGTCGACGGCGGCACGCTATGCAAGACGTTCTAGCAAATCGTATCCATTACGTGCCGCGTGATGGGCGCTGGAACCGATCACGCGTCAGGCGTTCAAGACTTGGCGGCATCCATCGCACTTCCGCATCACGCGGAGCGTGATGGATACTCTTTTTGACGGCGATCGTTACTCCCACTCGATCGTCGCGGGTGGCTTGCTGCTGATGTCGTAGACGACGCGATTGACCCCTTTCACTTCGTTGATGATGCGGGTCGAGATGCGGGCGAGCAACTCGTACGGCAGATGGGCCCAATCGGCCGTCATGAAGTCCTCGGTCTCGATGGCGCGCACGGCGACCGCGTTCTCATACGTGCGACCGTCCCCCATCACGCCCACGCTCTGCACCGGCAACAGCACGGCAAAGACCTGCGACGTTTGTCGATACAACCCTGCCGCTTTGATCTCGTGCACGACAATCGCGTCGGCCTCGCGCAGGACGTCGAGCTTCGCGCGGGTGATCTCGCCCAGGCAACGCACGGCCAAGCCGGGGCCCGGGAACGGATGTCGCCACACGATCTCCTCGGGCAAGCCCAACTGCAAACCCAACCGGCGCACTTCGTCCTTGAACAGATCGCGGAGCGGCTCGATCAATTGAAACTGCAAGTCCTCGGGCAAGCCACCGACGTTGTGATGCAGCTTGATCGTCGCCGCTGGGCCATCTTTGGCCGCACCGCTTTCGATCACGTCGGGATACAAAGTCCCCTGGGCGAGAAACTCAGCGCCCGAGATCTTCGCCGCTTCGTCGGCAAAGCACTCAATGAACGCGTGACCGATCCGCTTGCGTTTCTCTTGCGGGTCGGTGATCCCCTCCAGGTTGTTGAGAAACTTTTGCTCGGCTTTGACGACATGCAAATCGGCTTTGAAGTGATTCGTGAACTCGTCGATGACGGCGACTTCTTCGTCCTTGCGCAGCAGACCGTTGTCGACCAGAATGCACGACAGTTGGTTGCCGATCGCTTTGTACAGCAGGGCCGCGACGACGGAGGAATCGACGCCGCCGGACAGTCCGCAGATGACGCGTTTGTTGCCGACTTTGCGACGAATATCGGCGATCGCTTCCTCGGCAAAGTCGCCCAATTGCCAGGTGCCGGTGCAACCGCAGATGCCGTGCAGGAAGTTAGCCAGGATTTGCTTGCCCAGCGGCGTGTGCGTGACTTCGGGGTGAAACTGCAAACCGTAGATGGGCAGTTTCTGGTGCTTGACCGCCGCGATGGGACAAGTGCTCGTGGCCGCAAGCGGCGCGAATTGCTCGGAGACCTGCGCCACTTGATCGCCGTGGCTCATCCAGACTTCGATGTCTGACGGCAGACCGTCGAGCAGCCGATCTTGGCCGGTCAAACGGCAGTTGGCTCGGCCGTACTCGCGGGCCGGGGCGTTCGCTACTTTGCCGCCGAGCGCCTCGCAAGCCATCTGCATGCCGTAGCAAATACCGAGCACTGGCAAGCCGAGTTGAAACAGAGCGGGATCGCAGCGCGGAGCGCCCTTCTCGTAAACGCTCGCCGGGCCGCCGGAGAGGATCAGCCCCTTGGGATTGAGTTCGCGAACTCGCTCGGCGGTGATACTGTAGCGAACAATCTCGCAGTAGACGTTCTGCTCGCGGACCCGGCGGGCGATCAACTGGGCGTACTGCGACCCGAAATCGAGCACCAGAATCTTCTCGTCGGCCAAGCGCCGACCCACATTGTCCGCGTGTCCCGCTGCCATCGTCATCCCTGTGGGGTCATGGGTCATCCACCAACAAAAAACGCCCGGCAGATGCGGGCGAGAGGGAGATTATAGACCGCGCCCAATGGCGAGCATAGACCCAAGGCCCTGCGATAGAGGGGGCGATGTATTGAGCGAGAAAAATGGCCCAAATCGCGGCACTTTTGTGAAGTGCGGCGGCTAAAAATCGCTCGTCCCGGCTGCGAACGAGTGAGCCGCCCGAGGCGAATAACCAGCCCAGCCTGAAAAAGTAAAAGCGGCCGTCGAGGAGGGGCAGGACACTCGAAAGCCTATGCAGTCAGTATGGGGAATTTACCGCTCAGAGTAAGTGAATTATAGCTAGGCCTGTCGAGCCTTGCAAGCAATTTGACAGTAATATC
>JAEUIL010000363.1 GCA_016794255.1 Planctomycetaceae bacterium
TACGCCGTGATCTTCTGGCCTTTGACAAGCGAGGTCGCGACGAGTTGTAACTGGGCCGCACCGGCGGTGAGCGGACGAATCTGCGCGACGCAGCCGTCGGTGGTGATCTGCCGATCTTCGATGACTTGCTCGGCATACGCGAGCGGCACCGGAGTCGTGGCTTGCACCTGCGACGTCGACCCGGTCCCTTCGATTTCAATGCCGGTCTTCACGCGAAACGGTCGACGTTCGAGATAGCCGCGATCGGTGGCCGGCGGGCCCTGCCAAATCCACGTGCCGTCACCCACCACCGGAATCACGCTGCGCGTCGGGCCGAGTTGCGTCGACTCGTGCAGCATCGGCGCGTCATGATGCGAACCGAGCCAAGTCGCGGCCGAGGCGGTGAGCGTTGTTTGCAAAAAGTGACGGCGATCCATGAACGAACGAGCCTCGGACAGGTCGAGTGGGTCGATCCTTCCAGGATAATCGCCGCCGGTGGATTGCCCAATCAAATGTCAGCAATCACGCAGGGAGAATCAGTCTTCCGTAGGACGGGTCTCCCGTCCCGTCCAAGTCCTTTCAAGATACATGGACGGGACTGGAGACCCGTCCTACGGAAGCACATCACCCCGCGGTTCGCTACCCGCCGCGCCGCGTGTTACCATGTCGCCACCCGCCTCACACCCCGCCCCAGGACCCGACCATGCTCTCTCGACGCACGCTGCTCGGCGCTTTCGGCGCGAGCCTGATTCCCGCGCCGCTCACATTCGCCGCCGATACCGACCAGCCCCGCAAACGTCTGGCGGTGGTCACCACCACGTGGCACTATCGCTCGCATGCTTGGCACATGGCCGAGCGGTTTATGGTCGGCTATCCGGTCAATGGTCGTTGGCATCAACCACCCTTCGAGGTCGTGTCGGCCTACGTCGATCAACAAGCCAAAGGCGATCTCGCCGCGGGCCGTGCCGCTGAGTTTGGCTTTCGCATCTACCCCACGATTGCCGAGGCGTTGCAACTCGGCGGCAACGAGTTGGCCGTCGATGCGGTGTTGATCATCGGCGAGCATGGCAACTATCCCAAGAGCGAGTATCAGCAGACGAAGTACCCGCGCTACGAGTTCTTCAAACAAGTCACGGACGTCTATCGCCGCTCGGGCCGCACCGCGCCGGTGTTCAACGACAAGCATCTGTCGTGGAAGTGGGATTGGGCCAAAGAAATGGTCGACATCTCGCGGGAGTTGAAGTTTGGTTTCGCCGCGGGCTCGTCGTTGCCGGTCACGTGGCGCATGCCCGCGATCGACATGCCGTACGGTGCCAAGGTCGAAGAGTTGCTGTGTGTGGCGATCGGCGGCATCGACAGCTACGACTTCCACGCTCTGGAGGTGATTCAATGCATGGCCGAGCGACGCGCTGGCGGCGAGACGGGCGTCGTGGCGGTGCAAGCGCTCCGCGGCGAGGCAGTGTGGAACGCGATGGCGGCCAGCAACTGGTCGTCGGGCGGTTGGGATCCGCGCTTGTTTCAGGCTTGCCTGTCGCGGTCGCAAACCCTGCACCAGCCCGAGTCGTTCAGCCATCGCTATCCGACGCCCGAGCAGATTCGCCAGTGGGTCAAGGACCCGATCGCCTATCGCATCGAATACGCCGACGGGGTCAAAGCGACGATGCTGCTCATGAACGGGCTTG
>JAEUIL010000531.1 GCA_016794255.1 Planctomycetaceae bacterium
AGGTTCACTTTCCGGGATTGATTCGCAGACAACTCACGCTTGCGACTCCACGTGCGGTGCGTTCCGTGCTCGCGCATTCACCGAGTTCAACAGGCCGACGGGACGCAAGACCTCGGTGCGATGCGGACCATGCAGCCGATAGCGGATCGAACGCCACGTGAGCACGCGCCCAAAGGCCGACGACACGATCAAGGCGAGTTGCACAAGACCCAACAGCGGATGAGCGACAGTATCGAGCCACGCCACCGCACTTTGCGACGAGCGCAAGTCAGGAAATCGCACACGCACGGCCCGTTGGCGCAACCCGGCCCGCAACGTGTGAATCGCATAGATCGCCACCACGGCGGCAGCAACGAACGGCCACGGCTCACCCCGCCACCAACCATCGATCACGAGCGCCGCGCCGCCCCAAAACACGACCTGTGCGAACGTGGTAAAGATCAGTCCGAGCCACCAAATCCGCGGCGCGTACACGCGCGTGATGAGATATTGTCGCCGGGAAAACTCGGCTAGCACCCGCCAACCACCCTGCACGGGCGACGCGACCAAACAACTCGGCTCAAACGCAACATAGCCGCCGCTCGCGCGCACAAACCGACTCACTTGCAAGTCTTCAGTCAACGCACCCTGCCACAGCCCCGCGGCACAAAGCGCGTCGAAACTGCTGCGGCGAATGGCCCACGAGCCGCCCCAGACTTGGTTCCACGGATGATTGCCAAGCGAGAAGGTGACGCTCGCGTTCAAGGCGGCAAGCACCGTGCCCGACCAATCGCCCGGCTGAGCGGTGAACCAGCGGTAGCCGGTGACCACGCCGGTGTCGGCACGACTGAGCGGCGACACGAGCCGCCGCAGCCAATAACCGTCGGGCAGAATATCGCTGTCGGCAAACACGACGACCTCGGCCTGCTCGTCGAGCCCCGCGGTCGCGGTGAGCAGGTTGTGTACCTTTTGTCCGCAGTCATGCGCGGCGCCGGCGATCACAATCTCGGCGGTCGGACGGCTGCCGTCGGCACGCGAGCAAGCGTGGATCAATCGTCCCAAGTGTGCATAGGCCGGGTCGTCAGCCGATTCGACGACGAAAGTCACGCGGTAGTGCGGATAGTCTTGTGTGAGCATGCCGCGCACGGTGTCGACAAAACGCGGCTCGACTCCTTTGCACGGCATGAACAAGTGCACGCGCGGCGCAAAGTCGGCGCTGACCCGCGAGCGCAGCCGACTGCGGAAGAACCGCGTGTTCTCGTACGTCCAGAGCCACAGCAGCAGCGCCTGAATGACACCGAGCACGGCCAGCGTGTGAATGAGAACCGACATCCGTGTCCAACCGCGGCTTGAGTCAAGAATCGTGTTCGGCACCGGCTTGCCTACCCTGGCCAGGACCGATGGTCGGCCAAAGCGCGTCCGGAGCAAGCTCTGGCGAGCCCGGCGACGGCGGCGTTGGCGCGACTGGAAAGCGTTACCGCTGCTGAACATACGTCAGAACGCCAAGTCCGGGCAAGGCGGATCGGGGTGGCGAGCCGTGGTTCGGTTCCGACTCGAGCCTTCGCCCGACGGGGCATTCCCTTCGGGGGCAAAATTGGCGGCCCATTTTCCCGAAACCGATCTGCGCTCAAACGGCATTTCCAATTACACTGAGGGCAATTCCGTGTGGTCTAGCATTCGGGGCGAACTTGCTAGCACGCGCTGGGGCGATTGTCCCTCTGTCTGCCGATTACGGTCCGATCATGCACGATCAAGTCACTCTCGAACCGCTGCCAACTGCCAATCAAGTCCGGGCCGACATGGCCGCCGAGACCCGTGAACGCACCGTGGTTCAGGCATTGGCGGCGTTGACCCCCACGGTGCTGTTGTATTTGCTGAGCGTGGTGGCTGTCATCGCGTCGCCGATCTGGGCGTGGCCGGTGCTCGTGCCGCTGTGCGGGTTGATCATGAGCATTATGTTCGTCGTGGCTCACGATGCCGCGCACGACTCGCTGACCCAACATGCTTGGCTCAACGGGCTGATCGGTCGCGTGCTGTTCATTCCGGCCGGGCACAATTTCTCGGGCTGGGTCCACGCTCATAACCATGTGCATCACGGCTGGACCAATTTTCAGCCGCGCGATTATGTCTGGTGTCCGCTGTCGCTCGAACAGTACCGGCAGCTTTCCAAGCTGGGCCAATGGTGGGTGCGGTTCGGCCGCTGGTGGCCCGCGTTTGGGCTGTATTACACGGTGGATATTCTCTGGGGTCGCATCATTCTGCCGCAGGCCGACGTGAAACAGGCCAAAGCCCGACGTCGGTGGCATCTCGATAATCTCGTGCTGCTCGTCGGTGTGATCGCGCAAGGCGCGGCGACGCTGGCCGTGGCTCGCGCGCTAGGCGTGACCACGCACCCGGTCCTATTGATCGTGGGTGCGCAGTTCCTGCCGTTCTTCGTCTGTCAGTGGCTCGTGGGTTTTCTGACCTATTTGCATCACACGCATCCGTCGATCCCGTGGTTTCAGGACCTCCAGCAATGGACGTTCTACATGGGTCAAATCTGCGGCACGACGCACGTGCAGTTCCCGGGCCGCGTGAACCGTTGGATTCACAATATCATGGAGCACAACGCCCATCACGTGGATCCCAAGATTCCGCTGTATCACTTGATCGAAGCCCAAGCGCAGATCGAGGATCACCATCAACCGGTGGTCACGGCCTTTGGCACGCGGAGCTTTCTGTACACGCAACGTGTTTGCCAGCTCTACGATTTCGAGCATCACACGTGGCTGAGCTACGACGGTCGCACGACCAGTTCGCGGACCGTGAGCGAAGAGCTGCTCCGCCGCGCGGCGCTAAACCACGCCCGTCAGCCGGTCGCCGCGGCGTAGCACGAGGCCGATGGGCGATTTTCCCGTGAAATCCTGGGCTCACGATAGTT
>JAEUIL010000551.1 GCA_016794255.1 Planctomycetaceae bacterium
CTTCGCCGACCAACTTGCTGTCGACTGGCCGAAATGAACTCTCACCATGTTTGCTGCTGCTGACGCCAACGTTACGCCGGGCAACGACACTCGGGGCCAAGACTTATGTCTCGGTGGGGTTCTGTTGCCGCAGGCCAGGTCCGCGATGATCCTGTACCTTGTCTTTATATTTTCGCAACTGTTGTTCAATCTTATGCACGGCGCCGTCGAGGCAACCGAGGAGATCCTCGCCGCTCTCGCTGGCTACGAAATCGTGCTTATGCTCGGCTGAAACCAACAACTCTACCGTCGGCACTTCCTTGCGTTCCAAATCGACGGTCACTTCGATGGCTTGCAACCGCTCGAATAACCGCACCACTTTCTCCGCCTTGGTGCGGAGCTTATCTTGAGTGGCTTCGCTGAGGTGACCATGTCGGGTCGAGATCTTGATCTGCACCGGTGCTACTCCTGGGTTTCAGACAACTCGATCGGATTGAACACATCCGATCGTGCCGTTTTCCGTAACCGGAACCGTTTGCCGAGTTTGACTTGCTCGCCAGTTGGTTTCGTGGTCGGGAAAAGGCCATTCTAGCGGGCCAGTGCCAATCCATGAACCCCATGGTCCGGTTTCGGGCTCAATTCACCCAAAACCACCGAAGTCGTGGACTGACAGCAGCTTAAATCAGCCGCCGAGTCCGGCTTTTCAGACCGGCCCGACGACCTTGTCTCGTAAATCTACCCCGAACCCGAGTTTTCGGGTATGCCTGAGCCCGGTTTCGGCCGCGAAACCGTCCGTCGATCGGGCCAAAGCTCCGGTCGTGCCTGATTTGCCGACCAGTGCCAGGTGCGGACGCTCCTCCACCCCCGGGTGGCTCTTTGCCGCAGGGTCGGAAAACGACTCGCCGCGGCCTTGGTACAATTTGGGTTCTCAGTTCTAGCCGAAGCAGCGAAACCGTAAGGAACGTCGATCGTGGCTGAATCCTATACCGTGCGGATGAAGAAGGACTATCTGGTCTTCAGTGCCGCACATTTCATCACGTTCAACGGCAATGTCTGCGAACGACTGCATGGCCACAACTACCGCGTCACGGCCGAGGTACCGGGCCCGCTCGACGAGAATAGTTACGTCGTCGACTTCATTGCCCTGCGCGACACGCTCAAGGCGATTGTCGACGAACTCGATCATCACATGCTGCTGCCCACGTCGCATCCGACGATTCACGTCACGGCCGACGAGCGCAGCGTCGAGGTGACTCACGAAGATCGCCGCTGGGTGTTTCCTCGCTGCGATTGCATCCTGCTGCCTGTTCCCAACACCACGGCGGAACTGCTCGCACGGTACATCGGTCGGCGGTTGCTCGATGATCTCGAGCGACGTTTGGGCCAGCGCCCGCAGATCGTGCGGATCGAAGTCGACGAGTGCGAAGGGCAATCGGCCGTGTGCGAGCTGCGCGACGAGTAACACGTTGCACAATCGTTACAGCCGGACGACGCGCCATGCTTGATGGCTTTCTACCTGGGCGAACGTTTGACACCCGGGCTGTCCGACCTACCGTTGCTGTAGCGACGGGCGAATTTTTCGCCCCGCAACTAATTGCGTTAGTAGTCCCTTCCCGCTGCGCACACCACTCTGGGCGTCATCTCCATGCGAGCCGAGTTCATCAATCCGTTCTTGGTTTCGACCTCGAAAACTTTCAAGACGATGCTCGGTTGCGAGATCAAGCGAGGCGAACTGAACCTGCAAACCGGCAAATTGCACGAGGTCAGCGGGATCATCGGTCTCTCGGGCCGCGCCGTGGGAACGGTCATTCTCAGCTTCTCGGAGCAGGTTTCGCTCAAGATCGCCAGCACGCTGTTGCTCGTCGAAGCCGACGAAGTGAACGATGACGTGATCGACGCAATTGGCGAGATCACGAACATGGTGGCGGGCGCCGCCAAGGCTGAGTTGGCCGAGTACGAGATGTCGATCAGCTTGCCGAGCGTCATCACGGGCGGTCGTCACCGGATTCGGTTCCCGTCGAACGTCGTGCCGATTAGCGTCCCTTACGAGACGCCGTGGGGGCCGATGAAGATGGAAGTCGGTCTTACCCCGGTCGCCGAGCCGGCGCACGTCTAACGATCGCTACGATCGGCAAACTCTCCGCAGTCCAGCGCCACGTTTCCGACTGAAGATCCGGCCCGACCCGCGACGATATCGCGCGCAGGTCACATACGCTCATGTAGTGACGCCTTGGGATCGCTCGTGTGCCATGGCCACGCTTGTCGTGGCCATGCTCATGGGACAACGCATGCCCACGAAGACGTGGGCATGGCACACCTTTTCCAACGGCATCACGACGCCCTCTTGCCCGCTGAACGAGCCATGGCTGTCGCTGAACTTCGCAAAGCTGCCGTGCTGTTGATGAGTCTGCCCGAAG
>JAEUIL010000582.1 GCA_016794255.1 Planctomycetaceae bacterium
ACCGCTCGACACTTTGGCCCAACTGCACCGACACGCCACGCTTGGTGAAGTACGGCTGCAACTCCGCGCCGTACAATTGTCCGAGCGGGATTTGCGGCACGAGCATCTCATAGGCGTGGCGATGACGCATGAAGCCGTCGACGAACACCTTGCGAGCTGCGGCGAGCGACGAACGCTCCAGCGTCTCGGCCAACGCGCTGACCAGCACCGGTTCCCAAAAGTGGCGAATGGCGGTCTCGGATTGCTGTTGGCCGCGCAACCAGTCGCTTACGCAGAGGCCGTCGATCTTGCCCGGAGCGAGCCGGGCCAAGTTCAGCATCGCTCGCGCTACGCCGATGCGCTCACCGAAGTTGAGCACTTTCAGACACAACAGCGCCGGCCCCAGATGCAGCGGGGCTGGCAACCACGCTCGACCCGCAAAGGTTGCGGCGCGACCGTCCTTGGCGCGGAAGTGAAGCGTGCGGTGACGCACAAAGCGCGAGGCGATCTCCGTGCGACGCGCAAAGTCGGCCAAGTACGTACAGCAACCGAGACTAACGTGTTGACAATTATCGATGACTTCGCCGGTCGCCGAGTCCACGAAACTCGACGTTCTCCCCCCGAGCGACCGTCGCGATTCGAGCAACTCGACCGCACAGCCGCGATCGGCCAAGGCCACAGTCGCGGCCAGACCCGCGAGCCCGCCCCCCACGACCGTCACACGGGGTGATTCAGACAAAGATGACGCCATCAGCAAAATCAGTCGTCCAAACGAAACAATCGCCGTCGGTCTGGCTCGCCAAATCCGCACCAGCCGCCGGTCTGTAGCCAAGCATGATACCACCTGCGTCCCGCGTCCCAAGTGGGACTCATCAGATCACGTTGTGCGATCCGGAAATGGTCGACGACGCTCGACGGGGTGAGCACGTTCGTTTTAACGACCAATTCGCGAAAAAAAATGGGCAGTTTAAGCAGCCGGGCCTGTCAATCTCGGAGCTGTGGTCGAGCGGCACCGCACGGCTGGTTGACACCTTTCGTCACCTCCCGGACAATGCGTCTAACACAATTCTCAATTGACCAATCAACCCGCTCCCGACTGACGCCGCGGATGGCTACCAACGTTGCTGCCAAACGCCACGCTACGCAGGTCACCAAGCTGTTGCGTCGTTTGTATCCGGCGGCGGAATGTGAGCTGAACTTCTCGAACCCGCTCGAATTGTTGGTGGCGACGATTCTCTCGGCGCAATGCACCGACAAGCGTGTCAATCTCGTCACGCCCGAGTTGTTTGCGAAGTATCGCACGGCCGCCGATTACGCCGACGCACCGCTTCCCGAGCTGGAAGCCTTGATCAAGACCACCGGCTTTTTTCGGAACAAGGCTAAGAACATTCGCGGCTGTTGTGCGAAACTCGTCGAGCTGCACGGCGGCGAGATTCCGCAGGAGTTAGAGGAGCTGGTAAAACTGCCCGGCGTGGGACGCAAGACTGCCAATGTCGTGCTCGGCACGGCCTTTGGCAAGCCGACAGGCGTGGTCGTCGACACGCATGTTGGGCGGTTGAGCAAACGTCTCGGTTTGACCAAAGCGAAGGATGCCGTCAAGATCGAACAAGATTTGATGCGGCAACTGCCTGAACGCGAATGGATTGACTTTAGTCATCGCATGATTTGGCACGGGCGGAGGATTTGCGGCGCTCGCAAGCCGCAGTGCGACGACTGTTTGCTGAACAAGATTTGTCCGCGGATCGGAGTCCGTTGAGCCCACCCTACCAGGATTGTGAGACGCTACGATGATTCTGACCGGTCACGAAATTCGCCGTCAGTTGGGCAGCAACATCTCCATCGATCCCTTCGATGAA
>JAEUIL010000655.1 GCA_016794255.1 Planctomycetaceae bacterium
GGTCATGATCTCGTCGCGGATCGTGGCCAACTGCTGACGATAGTCGAACATTTTCACCGGCGTAGCGGCGAGCGTGGGGGCGACGGTGCTGGGGGGCGTCATTTCCAATAAACCTCGCGGTGTTGCCGGAAGAATTCCAAGGAACGCACGATCCCCTCTTCGAGATCGATCTCAGGGTTCCAGCCGGTCGCGGTACTGAAGCGGCTGAAGTCGCCGTAGTAATCGCCAATGTCGATGATCCGTTTGTCGTCGGGAAACGGCATCGATTCGATCTCGAACGTGCAGTGCTTCTGCAAGATCTCGACAAACTGCACGAGCGAATATGCCTTGTGCGAGCCGAGATTGTAGAACCGACCCATGCACGCGTCGGTCGTGATGCCCACGAGCAGCGCCTGCACCACGTCGTCGACATAGTTGAAATCGCGCACCTGCGTGCCACCGCCGAACAGGCTGATCTTCTTTCCTTCGAGCGCGAGACGAATGAAGATCCCGCAGAAGCCTTGGCGATTGCTGCGAATTTGTTGCCGCGGTCCGAACGTGTTCGTCAAGCGCAGCACGGTCGAACGGACGCCGTAGGTCGTGTGATAGAGCAGGTGATAGTACTCGGCCGCGAGCTTGTTGATGCCGTTCACGTCGATCGGCACGGTCGGATGATCCTCGGTGACCGGCAAGCTCTGCGGGCGACCGTAGACCTGTCGCGTCGAGGTGTAAAGCATCCGCACCTCGGGATTGAACTTGCGACACGCCTCGACCAGGTTCATGGTCGAGACGCAGTTCACGCCCAGGTCGAGTTGCGGATCGCGCATGCTATCGCCATGACTGACTTGCCCGGCGAGATTGAAGATGTAGTCCTGACCTTGCACCAGCACGTCGAGCGAATTCGGATCGCGCATGTCCGAGATGTTGATCCGCACCTGCTGACGCACTGGCGAGATATTGAAGTAATTGCCGCCGAACTGCGGAATGAGCGAGTCGAGCAGGGTGACATTCGCGCCGTACTGCACGAGCTTGATCGCGAGATTGCTGCCGAGAAAGCCGAGCCCGCCGGTGATGAGGACGTTGCGACCGTGAAATTTGTCGGCGAGGTTCATGGCGGGAAATGGTTCTTAGTGCTTGGTGCTTGGTTTAGAACGGAGAGAGTGCAGGTTTGTGATTGCTTTCAAACCAAGAACAAAGCACCAAGAACCAAGAACTCGTTGGTATTACGCCGCTTTGCGCTGGGTTTCTGCTTTGACGCCGTCGACCCGTTCGCGGACGACAAACTGCGGCCGACCGTTTTGCTTGAGGAACAGACGACCGAGATACTCGCCGATCATGCCGAGGGCGAAGAGTTGCACGCCGCCGATCACGAGCACCGTGACCATCAGGCTCGCCCAGCCAACCGGCTGATCGGGATCCTGAATCCGCTCGATCAAGCAATACACGCCCATCACCAACCCCAGGAACGCGAACACAAACCCCACGGCCGACGCGAACCGCAGCGGCAGCACCGAGAAGTTCGTGAACATGTTGAGCCACAGCGAGATGAGCTTGCGCAGCGTGTAGCCGCTCTTGCCGGTCTGACGCGGGTCATGTTCGACCAGCACCCGCGAGATGCTGCGGGTCACTTGCAAAATGAGTCCATCAATGTACGGATACGGCCCGTCGTACTTCGTGATCTGCTCGACCGTGAACCGGTTCAGAGCCTTGAAGCTCGACAGATACAAGTCGCGCGGCTTGTCGAGCATGACCGACGCCACGAGATTGTTGAACTTGCTGCCCCAGTTGCGCCACGTCGAGTGTCGCTTCTTCTCGTAGTACGAATAGACCACGTCGTAGCCGCGCTGCAGTTCCGCGACCAACTTGATCACTTCGCCCGGCGGGTTCTGGAAGTCGTCGTCCATGATGACGATCGCGTCCCCCTGGGCATGATTGAGCCCGGCCATCACCGCGTTGTGTTCGCTGAAGTTGCGGGCGAGATTGACGAACCGCACCGCGGCATGCGTGTGAGCCAAGCGACGACAGACCTCGGCCGAGTGGTCGGGACTACCGTCGTTGACGAGCACGATCTCGAGACGATACGTATCGCCGAGATGCTCTAGCAGTTTGTCGACGAGCGGTCCGATCGTGTCCGCCCCGCGGTAGACCGGTATCACGACCGACAATTCGGGCCGCGGACCGTCAAACGGCGTGGTCGCCGCATCAATGCGCAAATGGGGAGTGTGAGGCGCCATCCGTGGTGCCGAGGGGTTGATGATAGAACGCGGTTAGTTGTCGGTTAGCAATGTTTGTTGCCGGGCCGTTCGACGACAGCTAGATCGGCGGTTTTTCCGTGCCCGGCGATTATCTCGCAGACGTTACGATCGGCATAGACCATTTTGCT
>JAEUIL010000668.1 GCA_016794255.1 Planctomycetaceae bacterium
TCGCGCTGTCGGGAATTGCCGCCCAAACGCTGGTCAGCAAACTTGAGCGCATTCACCCTCGCGCCGAGGTGCGCGATGAGCAGCAAGTGTTCATCGGGGAAATGACTCTCGAAAACGAACGCGGCGTCTTTCGGCCCGGCATGCATGGGCATGCTCGAGTTGAGGGCCCACGAACCTCGGGCGCGTGGCTGCTGATTCGCAAGCCGTACTTGGCGCTTCGATCGCTGGTGGGGTGGTGATATGACGCCATCCCGTGCCCCGATCGGCCTGGACCTCTGGCAACTGAAACTGCGGGCACGACCCGAGCTCCGCATCTCACACCGCGACGAAAGCGACGCTTCTGCGTGGCTCGTCGAGGATCCGCTTCGTGGCAAGTACTTTGAAATTGGCGATCAAGAACGGCAGCTGCTCGCCGCGCTCGATGGAAACGAGTCACTTGCCGCTGCTCTAGAGAAAGTGCCCGCCGGTGTGCTCGCCCCGGCCGAGACGCTCATCATTGCTCGCTGGCTGATCGAGCAAGAACTCGTCCAGGTGCTCGACGCAAGCGGCAAGCCCGTCCAGCTCACCTCGGCCAAGACAAACCAACCTCGAGCGCCGTTCAATCCGTTGATGTGTGAGATATTCACGTTCAACCCCGCATCGTTGCTCAATACAGTACGAGGTGGCCTACGTTATCTCTGGAGTTGGTCGAGTGCGATTCTGTGGGGAGCACTAGCAGTCGCGGCGATCATTAAGCTGTCGCAACATCTTCACGATTGGATCAGCGTTCCCACGCAAGTGCTTGATCCCGGCAATTGGCTGCGCATGGCGCTCGTTTGGGCCGGATTGAAGCTCGTTCACGAGTGCGGACATGCGCTGGCCAGCGAACGCTACGGAGCTCCAGTGACCCGGGCGGGGTTGAAGCTCATGCTGTTCGCTCCGGTCGCGTTTGTCGATGTCACCGCGTCGTGGCGACTACCGCAACGTACACAGCGAATCTTGATCGCCGCCGCGGGAATGATCGTCGAACTGCTCGTAGCCTTTATCGCCGTGCTACTGTGGACTCCTGGCAGCACGCGGCTCGTGGATCGAATCTGCGTCGATATCGCGGTGCTTGCTGGCGGACATACGTTACTCTTCAATCTCAATCCGCTCATGCGGTTCGACGGCTATTTCATGCTCGCCGATTGGCTGGGGATCACCAATCTCGCGGCCGAGGGAGCCCGCCGTGTCACACGACTGCGCCGCCATTGGCTTGGCGGAGTCGACTTGCCGCCGCTCGATGAGTCGCTGCGACGAGCCGCCGGATTGTTGGTCTATGGACTGTTGGCAAGCATCTGGCGGGCCACGATGTTGCTGACCATGATCGTCGGTCTCATCGCGAGTTGGGATCGATGGGGCGTCGTCGCCAGCGGAGTTCTCGCGTGGTTCTGGCTGGGCGGATCGGCGATGCTGCAACAACGGCGTGCGGGCGAAGGTCAACCGACACGCCGCGCTCGCCGCCGTCAAGTGTTGGCCACGGCGACGGTGGCCATCGTTTTGACGGCATTTGTCGGCTGGCTCGCGTCGCCCGCTCGGGTCGAATCACCGGCGGTGGTCGAGTATGCACCACTCACTCTGTTGCGAGCCGATGCCGATGGGTTCGTCGAATCGGTTACGGTCAAGGCGGGCGAAACCGTCGAGCGCGGACAAACCGTGATGTTGATCCGCAATGACGATCTGACTCGCGAGTTGCAGCAACTGAACTCCCAACGCGCACAGACCGCCATCCAAGCCCGACTGCATCTCCAGCAGAACGAACTGACGCAACATCAGGCGCTACTCGCCAAGCTAACCGCGCTCGACGAACAGGTTACAGAACGACATCGGCAATGCGACGCGCTCACGGTAAAGGCCACTTCACCGGGAACCATCGTGACCAGAGATCTGATGACGCTCGTGGGACGCTATGTGAGGCAAGGGGATGTGCTGGTGGCGATCGGCGACGACGAGCAAAAAGAGTTGATCGTGAGCGTCGCGGCCGAAGATGAAGCGGAATACGTTGCGCGGCAAGATCAGTCGGTAGATGCGTATCGAGCAATGAGCCTCGATCGCACCGCGGTCGGCCGACTGACGCAACTCGAGCCCCGGGCGCGTTACGAACTCCCCCATGAAGCGCTCGGTGCCAATAGCGGTGGGCCGATAGTCGTACGTTCCGTCGCCAGGGACTCGATCCATTCGGAGGAAATCTCATTCAAGTCCCTCGAGCCCCGGCTGATCGCCAAGGTCTCGCTCGATCGCGCGACGAGCCGCTCGGTACGCGCCGGAGAGCGTGTGTCAGTAGCGTTCTACGCGGTCGAACAAAGTTGGGCACGCCGCTGGATCGATGCCCTTTCGCGCTACGTGCGTCAATTGGCTCATTATGAGTCGCAAGTCTCGCGCTGAGCCTTTGTTTCACAACCTCTTCCGGAACTTTGGTTCAAACCGGTCGAGCTAGCTGTGTCAGCTACCGCAGCATCGGACGGTCGCGATTACTTATCAGCGAATTTTGTTGCGTCGAACTCATCTACTGCGGAAGAGGGGAGACCACATGATTTAGGGCCAATACTAATCCCCCATAACATTTAAGGATAACCACTTAGGGCAAACATGATGGCTGAAAGTGCTGCGAGCAACTGCAATTTTTGGTAAACCAAAACCTTGACGACACTTAAGGCCTGTTAACTCGGCTAAAGTTTGTTGGCGTGCGGCTCCGACTAGCCAAAAGAGTGATAGAAAAGACTCCAACGTCGACGAACCGCTGAGTGAAGAACGCATTTGGAAACCGAGCCCCCGAATAGATTGTCTAGTAATTCGATTGGGATCGTCGACGACGACCCGGCGATGCTGCGCTTGTTTCGTCACTTGCTGGAGCAAGCCGGTTTCGCCACGCAATGTTTCGCGTCGGCGGCCGATTTCTTCGCGTCAAACTGCACAGCGGAGGTGGGCTGCTTGGTGGTCAACTTTGACATGCCGGCGATGAGCGGCCTTGAACTGGTCAAGGCCTTGCGGCAGGAACCGGCGGTGCCGCTGATCATCGTGGCGACGGCCGAAGACACCGTCGAAGCGTGCCGCGACGCGCTTCGCAATGGCGCCTGGGACTTTCTCGCCAAGCCCATTGACCACGCCAATCTCGTTGCGCGTGTGGAACGTGCCCTCACGGTTCATCACCAGCGATGGCTCAAGTTTCAGGACACGATCGAGTTTGCCCATCGACTCGACCAACTGACCGAACGCGAGCGATTTGTCATGGAACGCCTCGCCGCAGGTCAAAAGATGAAGCAAATCGCCAGGGCGATGGGCATCGGCTTTCAGACCGTGTCAAAACATGGCATCCGAGCGTTCGAAAAGCTTCGCGTCGACAATGACGTTCAACTCGCGCTTCAGTTACAACAACTCGACTCGCTCCGCTCCCAGCGACTCGCGCGAATTGATGATCGCGACGGCGTGGACGAGCGCCGCTGATGCTGTTGCTCGGTTGCCCCGTAAACCGCCTGGGATTTCAGCCGTGGGACGTTACGATAGTCACGGCGTCCGCATGTCGCGGCGAATGTGCCTTCGAGCTGCTACCGAGAGTCGGATTCATGTGCCGGATGTTCGTGCTCTTGTCCGCTGAACCGCGTGGGGGCGAGGATTTGCTGACGAGTGCCCCCAACTGCCTTGTCCGACAAAGCTGTGGCGATCATCGAGGGAAAGTTCATCACGATGGCTGGGGCATCGGTTGGTACGAGAAGCACGTACCGCAGACGATCCGCAGTGCCGGACCCGCAAGCACCGAATCGATGTTCTGCGACACGGCCCGCACGATCCGGTCGCACCTCATACTCGGTCATGTTCGACAATCGTCGGTCGGATCTTTGTGTGTCGAGAATTCGCACCCATTCGTTTGGGATCGTTGGATGCTGGCGCACAATGGAACGATCGAGGGTTTTGAACACGTCGCCCCAAGAATGACCGCCGAGATGTCCACGGAGTGGCTCGCACATCGGCGGGGCACGACCGATAGCGAATTGCTGTTTCTGTGGCTGCTTGCTCGGGCAGAACGCCAGGGGCTTGATCTCCGATCGGCTCAACAGGACCTGCAGCCCATCGCCCAGCTATTGCGGCGGGCTGTCACAAACCTGGCAACGTGGAGCCGCGAGGCCCCGCTGCCGCCCGATGGCGAGCCGACGCGGCTCAACTTGTTCCTGACCGATGGCGAGTCGCTATGGGTCGTACGTTGGCAATATGATTTGCATTACTGCCAACAGCAGAGGCAGCTCATCGTGGCGTCGGAACCGATCGGCGAGGGGCCTTGGCGTGAGCTACCCGAGCCGAGTATCCTGACCGTTCGTCGTGGTGCGCATGCGCTCGTGGAGCCGCTCTCGGCGTAGCGGCAGAACCGACTGGCCTCCCCACGAATCCGCGGGGTGCCCAAGTTGTTGACGGGGCGTTGGTCACCGCTCGTGGATTCGTCCTTCATTCATCGCCGGTCAAACTCATGCGCCACCCCTTGCTCGCCCCCGATCTGCGTGAATTGATCGTTGCGAGCGACCAAGAAGTGCTGCGAGATTTCTTTGACGGACATCACCCGGCCGAGTCGGCCGAGATGCTCGACGACCTCGCCGCCAGCGAGGTGACGTTCGTGCTCGGGCTGTTCGAGCCGCGGCAGGCAACCGAGATCTTCTGCTATCTCGAACCCGAGTTGCAGGACGGCATTGCCGAGACCATGGACCAACAGCAGTTCGCCCAATTGCTGACGGTCATGTCTCACGACGAACGCGCCGATTTGGTCTCGCGACTAAGTGAACCGCGCGTCGCGCAGATCATGCCACTGCTGGCCCGTGCTGAACGTGAAGACATTCGCTTGCTGTCGGCATATCGCGAAGGAACCGCGGCCGGCGCGATCATGACAAGCGACTACGCCACGCTACGGCCCGATGAGACGGTCCATGACGCGATCGATCATCTGCGGCACGAGGCGCCGAACAAAGAGACGATCTATTACTGTTATGTGGTCGATGACAATCGCCACCTGATCGGTTTCGTGTCGCTCAAGGATTTGATCCTCGCCCCGCCGTCGCGGTTGGTCAGTGACGTGATGCAGACCGACGTGGTCTCGGCACATTTGGATGACGACCAAGAGTCCGTGGCCGAGAAGCTCGGCGAGTACGACTTGATCGCGCTGCCGATCGTCGATAGCGACAACCGGTTGGTCGGGATTGTGACGCACGACGACGTGCTCGACGTGATCGTCGACGAGGCAACCGAAGACGTGCAACGGTTGGGCGGTATGGAACCGCTCGAAGAGGGTTATCTCGACACCCCATTCATAACGTTGTGGACCAAACGGGGCGTGTGGTTGGGCGTGCTGTTTCTCGGCGGTTCGCTCACCGCCACGGCACTCGCCGGCTATCACAAGGTGTTCGAGGGGGTGCCGCCGCTGGTCTTTTTCGTCCCGCTGATTATCTCGGCCGGTGGTAATTGTGGCTCGCAATCCGCGACGTTGATCACACGCGCCTTAGCGCTCGGCGAACTGAGTCCACAGGACTGGTTTCGCGTGTTCCGTCACGAGGTGCTGATGGGCCTGACGCTGGGCTTTTCGCTCGGCC
>JAEUIL010000691.1 GCA_016794255.1 Planctomycetaceae bacterium
AGCGCGTTTTCGATGTGGGCCAACTCGCGACTTTCGACCTCGGCCAACTGCGAGCTCAATTCGTCTTGAGCCGAGTCGAGGGCCAGATCGATCAGGTCGCTCGATTGATCGCGCAGCTCCTTGAGCGCGCTCAAGTCGCCGGCCAGCGCTTTGCGCAGAGCATCGCGGCGAATCACCAAGATCTCGCGCATCTTCGAAATCGTGTCTTTGCGTGCCATGGTTAGCTCACCTTCTCTGGTCCGGAGCCGGGACGCGCCGAGGGTTTGCCCCCCTTCAGAACGCCGGTCTATCGAACATCTGGCCTTGGAAACCCTCTGGGCCCGCTCACCGAGTGACGACCGCAAACTGCGTCGCTCGTTGCGCGGCAGAGTAAATATAGGACGCTTTTGCGCATCGTGCGGATTGAATGCTTTCGGCAAACTGAATTCACGCACCACACAGCCTGCATGGCGCGAACGAAACTGTTTGCTGATCCTCACTTTGCGCGTACTCCGACAACCTCCGGCAGCGATACGAATCCGCGAGCGCCAAACCATACGGACACTTTTGTCCATGTGAGTCAGTTTCGCGGCGACTTTGGTCGCTTGCTTGAGGTGCCGGTTGCGGCTGTGGAATAATCGGCAGAACTCGCCCAGATATACAGCCGATTTTGCCGCTAGCGTCGATCCAGGCCAAAAAACCTGAAAAGCTCGGCCGATTCGCTGGGATTGTGAAAGGCTTCACAAACTCTCGCCCCTCCCGGCTTTGACCCCTGCCCCAGCGTGACGTACATCCCTTGGGGATTCTAGCGCGGCGCTACGCGTGCGCCCGTTGAATCTCTGCGGCAGATGCGTGCGCCGTGGCTGACCCTGCCAGCCGCGCTGAGCACGCGCCGTTGCCAGCTCCCACACATGAAATTCCGGCAGCTCCGATCATGACGACCCTCACCGAAACCGCCACGATGGCACCGACGCTCCTGGGCAATCTCGACACCGAGCTCTCGCTCAAGGTGATCAACGGCAATCTGCGCGGACAGGTCGTGCGACTCGCGTCGCGCAAATGCACCATTGGCTCGGCACCCGGTTGCACGTTGCGGTTGCGAGGCGAGGGGATCGATCCTTGGCACTGCTTACTCATCCGTGGTCACGAGCGGACCGTCATTCGTCGGCTCTCGCCCCGCACACGACTCAATACCCGCGCGTTCGACGAGACCGAACTGGCTGCTGGCGACCGACTGCACATTGGCCCGATCGAGCTCGAAGTGCTCGCCGATGGTGGGCCGGTCCGGCTGCGCTCGAATCCCGACGATCTGGCGCAGCTCGCGATTCTCGGCGAACGCATCCAGCTGGCGAACACCCAAGGCCGCTCGCGGTTGCGCGGCGTGATTGGCAAACTGCGCCGCGCCGAGCGCCGCTTGAACGAGGCCGAGCTGCGCAAGCAACAGCAGCAGGCCGAGGCTCAAGAACTGGCCGAGTTGCGTGCTCGACTCGACGTGCAACAGGCCGAGTTGGCCCGGTTGGTCGCCGATCTCGACGTGCGTGAGTCGCACCTGAGCCGGCAATCGACGGTGCTCGCGGCCGACGTCCACCAACATCAGCAGCAACTCGCCGAGTTCCACGCGCTGCAACAGCGTGAGCAAACCGAGCTCGCCGCGCTGCGTGAGCAATTGACCGCTCAAGCCGCCACGTTGGCCCAGGAGCAAGCTCACTTCGCCAGCGAACGCGGCGAGGCTCAGGCCGAGCTCAACCGTCTGCGGCATGAGCTCGATGCCCGGTCGGCCGAGCACCACCGGTTGGTCGAGACCTTCCGCCGCCAATGCGAGAATTGGGAAGTCGAGCGCGAACGGACCAACACCGAGCTGTCGCTGCAAGCCGCCGAGCTCGAAACCGCCCGACGACGTCACGACACCGCGGCCCGACGGCTCGACAAACAATTCGACGATCTCGTCGAACGTGAAGAGACGCTCGAAACCGAACGAGCGGCGTTCGCCAAGCAACTCGAAAAACATCAGGCCGAGGCAGCGCTCTGGCAGCGCGAACGGGCCGAACTGCAAGCGCAGCTCGCCGTCGATCGCAACACCTGCGACGAACGGCTCTCCGCCATCGCCAACGATCGCCGCGAGCTCGATCAATGGCTGGCCACGCTGGAAGCGAAACAGCGGCTGCTCGATGCCCAGTCGGCCGAGAGCGCCGAGCAAGGCCGGCAACGTCTGGCGCGCCTCGACGAACATGAACAATCGCTCGTCGCCCAACGCGCCGAGCTCGACCAGCAATTGGCCGAGTTGAACGCACAGCTGGCGCGACTCGCCACGGACCGCGAGAGTTTCGAGCGCGAGCTGAACGCCCGGCAACAGACGCTCGACGAACGCGAGCAGTCCCTCGCCGCGCGCGAAGGCGAGCTGGCCGAGCTTAAGTCGCAGTTGCACGCCGAGCAAAGCACGCTCAGTGGCGAGCGAACTCGCTTGAGCCTGGAGCAAGACAGCCTCGGCTACGATCGTGCCCGTTGGCAGCAGCAACGGCAAGCCGAGCAACAACGGCTCGACACCCTCGCTGCGCAAATGCGGGATCGGACCGCCGAACTCGAACAACTGCTGGCCCAACTCGATCAGCGCGAGGCGCACGTCTCGACCGAACAACAGTCGCTCAACGAGCGCTTGGCAAGCGAGTCGGCCGAGCTCGCCGAGCGAACCGCGAAACTGGCGTCGGCCGAACGTGAGCACGAACAACGCGTCGCCGAGTGGCAATCGCTCGCCGCTGCTCAAGCTGCCGAGCGTGCGGCACTCGAACAACGGCTGCATGAGACCCAAGAGACACTCGAGTTGTTCCGGGACTCGCTCGACGACGAGCGTGAGTTGATCAATCTCGATCAGGCCGAGTTGGCCCAGCAGCAGGTCGAGATCAACGATCGCAGCCAAGAGCGGATTGCCGGCTTGGAACGCATGGCGGGAGAGATCGCCGAGCGGGAGCAGGCGTTGCAGGACGAACGTCGCGCCCTCGAGGCGCAACTGACCGCCGCCACGCTCCGCGAGCGGGAAGCCTTCCGCGCTCTGGAACATCGCGCAGCCTCGCTTATGCAACAGCAGCAGGTAACAGCCGAAC
>JAEUIL010000719.1 GCA_016794255.1 Planctomycetaceae bacterium
TCACCGGGATGTTCACTGCGTTGGGCATCGTGGCCAGTTTGCGTGACCGCGACCGCACCAACACGGGGGCCGATCTCGATCTGTCGATGCTCGAATGCACGGTGGCGACGCTGGAGAATGCCGTGGTGCGATACGCCACGACCGGCAAGTCGCCCGGTCCGATTGGCACGCGGCATCCTTCGATCGCGCCGTTTCAAGCCTATCGCGCGAGTGACGGTCAAATCGTGATCGCGGCGGGCAACGAGATCCTGTGGCGGCGCGTGTGTGAAGTGCTTGCTGCGCCCGAACTGCTCGCAGACCCCAAGCTGGCCACGAACCGCGACCGCTCGACGCACGTGAACTACCTCGAGCCGTTGCTCAATGCCAAGTTCGCGACCCGCACGGTTGCCGAGTGGCTCGCGGAACTCGATGCCGCCGGAGTCCCCGCCGCGCCGATTTGCAATCTCGAGCAGGTCGTCGCAGATCCGCAATTGCAGTCGCGGGGCATTTGGCACACCCTGAGCGACACGGATGACACGTCGCTGCTCACCGCCGGGACACCGTTCATGATTAACGGCGCGAAGCCCACGTTGTCGCCCCAGTGGCCGCGGCTCGGCGAGCACAACGCCGAAGTGCGTCGCACGTGGCTCGGAGCTGCGTCGTGATCCGCCTGGCTCAGATCGATGATCTCGCGGCGATCGCGCTGGTCGAATCGCTCAGTTGGCCGCCCGGCATGGAGTCGAACGAGGCGGTGCTCGCCGCCCGATTGCGTGCCTTTCCCGCAGGGCAACTCGTGGCCGAGGCCGACGGCGGCGGGATCATCGCCTATGCCGCGGCTCAACGCATCCATGCCGCTCAACTGACCACGCAACCGCTCACCTTTGACGCCCTCACCGACTCGGGCCGCTTCACGCATTCACACGATGAGCATGGCGATGTGTATCAATTGATTGGCGTCGCGGTCATGCCGACCGAACGGGGCTCGGGCACGGCGCGAGCGCTCGTTGACCGGCAGATCGAGCAAGCGCGGCAACTGCCCGGCGTGCACCGGATCGTCGGTTTCACGCGGCCCGCGCGCTATCATCGACACGCCGAGCTTTCGATCGAAGCGTATGTCAATCTTCGCGACGCTCGGGGGCAACTCGTCGATCCCGTGCTCGGGTTTCATCTCAACGCAGGGGCAAAGTTGGTGCAGATCTGTCCGAACTTTCGGCCCAGCGATTACGAAGCGCTCGGCTATGGCGTATTGATCGAGTATTCACTCGGCGATGACTAGCGTGAGTCGTCGACGCTGATGTGAGATGGGTTCGGTGCTTACAGCATCACGCCGCAGAGCACCGCTCCGACCACGCTCATCGACAGCCCCCAGATCAATGCGTGACGAAAAAGCAAGCGTCGCGCCGCTTCGTCGGGCGTGGCGGCCACGCAGAGTGCGCCGATCGTCGAGACGCTCGACACGTCGACCAGATTCGAGCCAATGTTCACCGCCGTGGCGACCGCGAGCAGCTTGTCGGGCATCGGCTCGCCGGATCCGCCGAGATTCGCAAGCACCACGGGCACCGTCGGCAGAAACGCGGGCAACACCACGCCCGAAGTGCTGCTAAAAACCGAGATCAACCCCGTCACGCCAGCCATCCACCCCGTCACTGTCTCGGGCGTGGCACACGCGGCCAGCAGCTTGCCAAACCGATCGAGACCGCCGGTCTTTTCACAAAGTGTGACCAGCACCGTCATGCCGCAGACCATCAGCACCACGTTCCACGGCAGGTCGCGAATCGCCGCACGCTCGTCGGCCGCTCCGCCGACGATGAGCAACGTTGCCGCGCCAATCGCCGCCAGACCCAGATGAATCTGAAAACCCACCACGCCGATAATCAACATCGCGATCAACGACAACGTGGCGATGTGGGATCGGGTTAAATGCGTCTCGGTATCGTGGTGATGCATGGTCTCGATCGATGTAACGTCCTCATGCGTCGTTGTCTTTTGAACACGCCAACCGCGCAGTAGTAAGTAACCACAGAGAACGACGATGGTATTGACCGCTAGATTGATCGTGAACGTATACAGCGAATGATCGCCGAGTCCCATTTGCTGAATATTCTTATCCGCGATGATGCCCATCGGACTAAGTGGCGACAGCGTGCCGCCGATGCTGCCATGGCCGATCATGATCGTCATGACCAGCGGCGAGATACCCAATCGCTGAGCGGTGAGCATCGCTGACGACGCGAGCAGCGCCACCGTGGGGACGTTACCGGCACCGGTCGCCGACAGACCCGCAGCCAGCGCGAAGTACAGCCACGGCACCAGCCGCGCGTTGCCCCGACACGCATGGACGCCGGCCTGCGTGATCCACCGCAACGCGCCGTTCTGTTGAGCGATCGAGAACAGCAGCGTGGTGCCGACGAGAGTCATGAACAGCTCGACCGGAAAGTAGCCCGCGATCGTCTTCGCCGGGATCGCCTCGCCCAAGTAGGCTGCGACGCCCGAGCCGATGAGCCACGCCAGCGTCATCGCGAGCAGGCCGATATTCACATTCGTCGCGCAGCTCACCAGCACGACGACGACCAGCGCGACGAGTGAAACGAGTGACAAGTCCATGACGAATTCCAGAAACAGATCGCGACAGCATGGCGGGCCATTCTAATCCGCCCGCAGGGTGAATAAACCCGACGCCCCGCTGGGATTTGCGACCCGTTTCGCCCCGCTATTCCGCCGTTCTCGAGGACTTGACCCCCAAGGCCGATACATTAGACTTAAAGGTCCTAAGCCGGAGTGGCGGAATGGCAGACGCGCTGGACTCAAAATCCAGTATTCGCAAGAATGTGTGGGTTCAAGTCCCACCTCCGGTACTGCTGATTTGGCGACGACTTACGTCGATCTCTTGCCCGCGTCGGCGACCTTATAATAGGTCGCCGATACTCTCGGGTGCCTCATAAGTGCCTCACAGGGCGTTCGTATTGCATCGTGTGGCACACGGGCTGGTCGGTACCTGCCCGTGTCGCATGGACCCAAGTGTCTAGCCACACGGAGCCTTCGTTATGGCCAATTTAGGCAAGAAGGACGGCGTTTACGTCGTCCGCTTTCGTTACCAGGGCAAAGAGTTCAAGAAATCGCTCAGAACTCGCAGCGAAACCGCCGCTAAGGCGGCCCTGCATCTCGTCGAACTTACCATTCATCGGCTGCATACCGGCCAGGTGGTTGTTCGTGATGGCGTCGATGCCGGTGATTTCATCGTTAGTGGTGGTACGTGGTCGGCGCCACCAGCAAAGGCGACACCGCAGGTGTTTCCGCCGACCGCCATACTTATGGACCGCTATATCGCAGCCAGAGAAGGTCAAATCGCCGAAAGCTATCGCGATTCTCAGCGAACACACCTGTCTCATCTGAGAAAGTTTCTGGGAAAGCTGGCCGACGAACGCTGCAATTTGGTCAATCGCACCCTGCTTGAGAACTACCTACGGGAACGCAAGAAAACTCGTGACGGCGAAACCGTCAATCGTGAACAGATCACGATCAAATCGTTTTACGACTGGGTCATGCTCCAGGACGACATCCCCACCTTCCCTTATCCGGCCGAGAAGCTACCCCGCTTCAAAGGTTCGCGTGATCGTGACCCGTTTAAGACCGTGGAGGAGATTCAGGCAGTCATCGACCGGGGCGGTCTCGACGAACGTCAGTCGCTCGACCAATGGGAGTGCCTGTACCTCGACCCGGCCAAAATCGCCGCTCTACTAGCCACTGTTCAAGAGCGGGCGCAGCACGAACTATCCGTGCTGTTGCACGCCATTCCCGCTTATACCGGGATGCGCCGTGGTGAAATGTTACGTCTGTCGTGGTCCGATGTTGATCTGACTTACGACTATGTCACGGCACGAAGCCGTAAGCAGTCGCGTTCGCAACAAGAAGTCAGCCGGCGGATCGATCTGCACCCCGACCTCAAGGCCCGGCTGATGTCCTGGAAACAGAAACGTCCTCAGGGGCAATTGGTGCTCAGTCGCGAGGGCACTTGGGAGCCACTGGCTTTGGACCGAGCCAACGCCCTGTTTTGGCAGCCGATGCGAAGCACCGAGTGGTGCTTAGACACTAAACGCAATTGGTTTAAGCTGGGCTTCCACACCTACCGCCATAGCTTTGCATCTAACCTGGCTGCGGCAGGCGTCGACCAGCGGATCATCGATGAGTTCATGGGGCACACGACCGAGGCGATGCGGAGACGGTACCGGCACCTTTTTCCGCAGCATCGCCGCAGCGCTATCTTGTCGCTTAAGATTGCCGTTGCAACCGATCATCCTTGATGGCGTATTCTACGGACGGTCAATCACCTTACCTTTCGGAAAGCGACCCATGTCGACGTCACCGCCGTTGGAATGGACTGGCCAACCTCTTGGCCCGCGATTCGTATTGCTTGAGTGCGAGTCAACGGGACGAAACGGTTTGGGCTGGACCATTACATCTTCCTCTGGCGATCAGTATCAGCTGACGACGCCAAGGGTGCCCGACTTCTTGCAGGAAGCCCAATCGACGTTGGTAGTTTGTTGTGACGTCGCTCGCGTGTACTGGACATTAGAGGAGGCTCTGCGAACGGTCAGCCCTCCATCGATTGGAGTTTTGCGAGGAGCGATTCGAGATGGCCGAGTAGCCAGTTACGAGATCTGGCCACGAATGATCGAAGATTCACAGGGTAGATGTTACAATCCATCTTCTCACGGTGGACAGCAATCAACGGTTGGTCCGCTCATCGAGCAGGTCAAGAACTGGCTAGTAACCACAGCTGCGATCCTGAACTGGTCTAGCGCGTCCAGTCAGAGCATCCTTCCCAACGCTGCAATTCCCCTGGCGCAACGCTATGCAGTGCAGGCGACGATCGCGCTCGGTCGGCCGCGGCAGCCATTGCATTCACTTTCGCGCGACTGCCGTTCACAACTGGCCGCGCACTTTGAAGAAATTCGTCGAACACGGGAAGACGCCATTCGACATCGGGCTGAGCTGCGTCGTTGTTACCGTCCCAAAACGGGGGCAATGGGGGCATGCCCCCTCTGAAAACCCTGTTCTACTAACATGCCTGCTGGATCAAAGTTGGGGGCAAGGTCAACCCAAACCCTACTCTCATAACCCCTGGTACTAAAATCGGGGGCATTCCACCTGAGTATCAAATCGTTGAGTGCCATTCCCCGCAAGGGCTCCAAGTCAGTGATCTGCGCATCGTAAATTTTAAGATGAGTGAGCGGCATGCCGCGCAATGGTTCCAGAGTGGTGATATGAACGCCGTTATCGACGTCAAGTCGATGAAGCGGGAGCCCGCGTAAAGGTTCCAGCGAGGTCGGAGTGTTTAGTCCAAGGCTAAATGAACCATCCGATTCGAGTTTGAACCAAACGTCGGGCCACACCGATTTGATCTGCTTCTCATACAGCGCGTGCAGCGGCTTACGTAGCTCGACTTGTCGGGTAAGTTCGCTCAGCAATGGCCGCGCTAGACCCCAGAGTTGCTGCTCTTGCAACGACTTCGCCACGGCGAGCAGCGTTGGACCGTCATCGCTCTTCTTTGTTGCGACCAGCTTACGCAGCGTGACGATCTCAGCTTGGTTAGGTTGTAGCTGTAAGTAGCGGTCCAACTCGATCGTCGCCGTCTTCCAATCCAGAGTTCCGACGCAGATCAAGCCGGTCAATAGAGACGCTTCAACGTTCTGGGGTTCATACGTTCTGACGAGCGCGATCTGAGCCAACGCTTCGGGGAGAGCGCCATCGTTGGCCAGTTGACGCGCGGCGCGCAACGTGCCAGGAATCGACTTTTTTATGGCGTCGTTCTTCGCCTGCTGTTCGGACTCAAACGCCGACAAGTGTTGCTCCGCAATCTGTTGCGCGGCTTCGGCATCCAGTCGGGCCTGAAAGTTCACATGAAACGCGACGGCTAAAACGCCACTTAAAACCGCCAAGGAAATGCCCGTTGCAAGGCTGAAGCCCTTGTTGCGTTTGACGAGTTTGACGGCGGTTTCCCACGGAGTGTCCTGTTTAGCACTGACGGCGCGACCCTCTTGGAACCGTTCGATGTCGCGGCGTAGGTCATCAACTGCTTGATAGCGATCCGCCGGTTTGAGCGCGAGGGCCTT
>JAEUIL010000748.1 GCA_016794255.1 Planctomycetaceae bacterium
GGCAAAAGTCAGCCGCGAAGATATCGCCGTGAAGATCTCTGCCTCGGGAACGGTGGAGCCCGAGGAGTTTGTCGATGTCGGTGCTCAAGTGGCGGGCAAGATCATCGAGTTCGGGACCGAACCGAATTCCGACAAGGCCATCGACTACGGCTCGATCGTCGAACCGGGCACGGTGCTTGCGAAGATCGACGACGCGCTCTACACGGCCGAAGTGCAACTCGCCCGGTCGGCGATGCACCAATCGCAACATCAGCTGCGCAACGCCGAGAGTGGCGTCGTCAAAGCCCAAGCCGATCTGCGTCGCGCCGAAGCTGATCTGCTGCGGCTACAAAGCGTAGCCAAGCAAGCCGATCAACAATGGAAACGGACCGAGGGACTGTTCAAGAACAAAGTTGTCGGCGATCAAGAATATGAATTGGCCGAGACGGCGATGACCACCGCCAAGGCGCAGCTCGCCGTGGGTGAAGCAACGATCGAACAGGCAAAGGCGTCACTCGATGCCGCGAAGATTGCCGTCGGCGAGTCGCAATCGCGGTTCGAAGGAACTCAGGCCTTGTTGAGCAAAGCCGAGAAGAATCTGGATTACACGACCATCCGTTCGCCAATTCGAGGCGTGATCGTCGACCGTCGCGTCAACATCGGTCAAACCGTGGTCTCCAATCTCAACGCCCCCAGCCTGTTTCTCATCGCCAAGGACCTGCGCAAGCTTGAAGTGTGGGCCAGTGTCAACGAGGCCGACATCGGCGTGATCGCGGTCGGTATGCCGGTCGAGTTCACCGTCGATGCCTTTCCGAACGAAGTCTTTCACGGCAACGTCAAACAAGTGCGGCTCAACGCCTCGATGACGCAAAGTGTCGTCACTTACACCGTGGTCGTCGGTGTCGACAACACCAGTGGCAAATTGCTGCCGTATCTCACGGCCAATGTTCGCTTTATCGTCGCGCAAAAGTCGCGTGCCTTGGCTATTCCCGGAGCCGCGGCCCGTTGGAAACCAAAGCCCGAGCAGATTGCCGAAGGGTATCGCTCGCGGTATGCCCCCACATCCGGCAAGAACGACAAGGCCAGCAAAGCGGGCGGCCCGTCCAAGACCGCAACTCCGCCGAATCAAGCGACGGTGTGGGTTGTCGATGGTTCGTTCGTGAAGCCGATCGACGTGACCATCGGCATCGCGGATGCGAACTTTATCGAAGTGACATCGACCGAGTTGACCGAGGGGACCGAGATCGTCGTGGGTGAACAAGCCGCGGCCCGCAAGCAAACCAAGAACCCTTTCGCACCGTCGATCGCGGGCGGGATCGAGAAGTAACGCTATGAACGAAGTCATCCGACTCGAAGAGATTCGCAAGACGTATCACCTGGGCGATCAAAGCGTCGAGGTGCTCAAGGGCGTTTCGCTCGGCATTCAACCGGGCGAGATGGTCTCGCTCACCGGCGCAAGCGGGTCGGGCAAGAGCACGTTGATGAACTTGCTCGGGTGTCTCGATCGTCCCAGTTCGGGCAAGTACTGGCTCGATGGCCACGACGTGTCGCAACTCTCGCCAGCTCAGCGCGCCCGCATGCGTGGCGAGAAGCTTGGCTTTGTGTTCCAAAGCTTTCAACTGCTGTCCCGCACGTCGGCGCTCGACAACGTGTTGTTACCGCTGGAATATGCGTCGCATACCGTCGATCGCCGCGAGGCTCGGCGTCGGGCCCAACAACTGCTCGAACGAGTCGGTCTGGGCGAACGACTCGATCACGAACCATCGCAGCTCTCCGGTGGTCAGCAACAGCGCGTCGCCATCGCCCGCTCGCTCATCAATCGCCCCGCACTGCTGCTCGCGGACGAGCCCACGGGCAACCTCGACTCCAAAACCAGCCGTGAGATTTTGCAGCTATTCAAAGAGTTGCATCGCAACGAAGGGCTCACCATCGTGATCGTCACGCACGACCCGCACGTGGCGCAGGCGGCGGAACGAATCATTCGGCTGTCCGACGGTTTGGTCGTCGAAGACACCCGCACCGATGCGGCCCTTGCGACCAGTGGAGCACCCACGCCATGAATGCTCTGTGGGGAACGATTCGTACGGCGGTCAAAGCGATCCGGCGCAATCTGCTGCGGTCGTCGCTCACGATGCTCGGCGTCATCATCGGCGTCTCGGCGGTCATCGCCATGATGGAGATCGGCCAAGGCTCGGCCAACATGGTCAAAGAGACGATCGCTCGCATGGGCGCGAACAACTTGATGATCCAACCCGGCACCGCATCGAGCGGCGGCATCAATTTCGGTGGCGGCAGTCGCAAGACGCTCACGCTCGAAGATTCCGAAGCGATCGCCGCCGAGTGCAGCAGCTTGCTCGATAGCGTGGCGCCGACGGTTCGCGCTCGCACGCAGGTCGTCTGTGGCAACAAGAATTGGGTGCCGTACTATCTGTTCGGCACGACGCCCGAGTATCTCGAAGTGCGCGATTGGTCCAATCTCGCCGAGGGGCGTTGCTTCACGCATCAAGAAGTGCGCAACGGCCATCTGGTTTGTCTGCTCGGACAGACTCTCGTGCGTGAGTTGTTCGGGGCCGAGTCTCCGATCGGCAAAGAGGTGCGCGTCAATCAGCAGCCGTTTACCGTGATCGGTGTGCTCGAATGGAAAGGGGCCAACATGATGGGCTTCGATCAAGACGATGTGTTGCTCGCTCCGTGGACGACGATCAAAATGCGCGTGTCGGGCCAATCGGTCGAGAATGTCAATCAAAGTGCCAACGGCTCGGCGTCGATCACGCAGCCGTCGCTCTCGGCCGACCGCCGCTTTCCGGCCAAGACCGGCTCGCTGTATCCGGTGAAATCGGCGATTGCCGAAGCCAACAGCCCGCAAATGGATCGTCGCACGACGGTCGACGTGATTTGGGCCCGAGCGATCGACTCCAGCGACATTCGCGCCGCCAAAGTGCATATCACCGAACTCTTGCGTCGCCGCCACCGAATCCGTGCCGATCAGGCCGACGACTTTAGCGTGCGTGACTTGACCGAACAGAACGCGGCTCTCGGCACGACCACCCAACTCATGGGCTCGCTACTCTTGATTGTGGCGCTAATCTCGCTCGTGGTCGGTGGCGTGGGCATTATGAACATCATGCTCGTCAGCGTGACCGAGCGAACACGCGAGATCGGCTTGCGGATGGCGATCGGCGCTCGCCCGGCCGACATTCTGCGGCAGTTCTTAGCCGAGGCGATTCTGCTCTGCTTAGCCGGTGGCGCGACGGGCATTGTGCTCGGCCGCGGCATGTCGATCGCCGTACAAGAAATTCTCAATTGGCCCACCGAGCCGTCGCTGGTCGCAATTCTCGCGTCGGTCGGCATCTCGGTCGCCGTCGGCGTCGTCTTCGGGTTCTATCCCGCTTGGAAAGCCAGCCGGCTCGATCCGATTCAGGCTCTGCGGTATGAATAGCGCCGCATGAACCTGGAACCGGCCTGGGTAGCAACTAGCGTTCGCTGCGCTCGACGATTAACCGCAATGGCTCGCGTGAGGGAAACGTGATCCGACCGACGTGCAGCCCGCCGTGTTCGTCGATCGTGACCGAATCGCCCCGCGTGGTTCCCGCACTCCAACGGACTTTGTCGCCAGCCGGCACGCGGAACTGCTGCAATCGCCACAACGTGACGTCGGTCGTCACGGGATACTCGATGCCCGGGTAATCGACCGACAACGTGATCTCAAAGCGACCGGGCTGGTCGACGATCTCGCGCCAGTCGAAACCTCGATTCATCCAG
>JAEUIL010000388.1 GCA_016794255.1 Planctomycetaceae bacterium
CCTCGACGGCCGCGAACCGGAGATGGCCGAGAGCAAGCCGATCGGCTGCGGGATCATCTACGAGTAAAACGCACGCCGCGGTCGTTACGCGTTCAGTTCCCAACGCACGAGCTTGTTGTGGCCCGAGGCGTAGATCGTGTCGCCACTCTCGGCGAGCGACAGGCCGTGCACGTGCATCGGGGCTGAGTCTTGGAAGATGATCTTGCCGTTGTTCACGTCGACGAAGGCAATGAAGCCCGCGTAACCACCACCGGCACCGACGAGCCACGAGCCATCGGCATTGAACGCCAGTTGCTCGAACATCCCCTTCAGCTTGCCTTCGGTTTGCAGGTCGTACAGCTTCTTCGCCGAGGGCCACTCGAACACCTCAAGTCGGCCGGGAGCGTCGGGATGGTCGATGTTGCCGACCTTGCCCATGCCGCCGACCACGATTCGTTTGCCGTCGGGCGAGAAGGCGAGCGAGCGGATACCACCGATCGAGTGACGACGCTGCGTCGGGTCCCAAGTGTACACGCCCGAGGCGTCGAGCGTGCCGAGCTGTTTGCCGTCGGCGACGTTCCACACGCACACCTTGCCGGTCTTGTCGCCGGTGGCAAGTTGTTTGCCATCGCGTGAGAAAGCGGCGGCGTAGAGCATCGACGGATAGTTGTGCGGCGTGATCGCGTCGTGCCCTTTGAGTTCGCGCATCAGCTTGCCGTCGGCGACACTCCACAACTTGCAGATCATGTCGTCCGCGACACTCGCGACCAGCTTGCCATCGGGCGAGGCGACGATCATGCGGATGCGTTTGGCGTGGCCATCGACCGAGCGAATCGACTTGCCGTTCTCGCTGTCCCACCAGGATAGTTTGCAGTCGTAACTACCCGACACCAGCGTCTTGCCGGCCAGGGCGACGCTCGTCACATAGCTGCCATGCCCGCCAATCTCTTTGGCCTCGGGCTTCTCGGCTTGCAGATCGAGTTCGTAGAGTTTGAAGTCCGAGCTGCCGACGAACACGCGGCTCGTGCCCGGCTGTCGCGCCAGATGAAACAGCACATCGGTGCGTCCCACGTCCTTCGCAACCTTCAACTTTGTCGGATCAGCAGCCATCGCAAAACCTCACTCGCGTCAGTCCCAAACACCAAACACGAAACACCAAACACGTTTTCTTAAACCAACACTTCATACACCGGATCGGCATGATTATCGACCAACGGCACTGGCCGGGGCCCGACGTGATATTCCTTGTACGGATCGATGCCGATCGCCTGATAGATCGTCGAGAAGAGCCGCGACGCGCCGATCTCGCCATCGGCGACGGTGTTGCCATCGGCGTCGCTCTTGCCGTATACGCTGCCACCATTCACGCCGCAACCGGTGAGCGACGTGCTCCAGGCGCTGGCGAAATGATCGCGGCCCAACCCTTGATTGATCCGCGGCGTGCGACCGAACTCGGACAACGTGACGATCAGCGTGCTTTCGAGCAGGCCCCGATCCTTGAGGTCGTCGATGAGCGTCGACATCACATGGTCGAGTTCGGTGACGAGTTCCAGGTGGGTCTCGAAATTCTCGCCGTGGCTGTCCCACCAAGCTCGCGAGACTTTGACGAACGGCGTGCCGGCTTCGATCAACCGCCGGGCGACGAGCGCTTGTTGGGCGAACTGCGTCGGGCCGTACTTGTCGCGAATCGATTGCGGCTCTTGTTCGATATCGAACAATTTCTCGCTCGACATCAAACCGCGCACCCGGGCGTAAGCCTGATTGTGACTGCCGACCGATTGCGTCTCGTGAGCCCGGGCAAAACGCTTGCTGAGCAAATCACGCAACTCGGCCCGTTGTTGATGATCGATGTCGGTGATCGATTCGACGCGGCTCAAATAGGGCGGAGTCGACTTGTCGGTCAGGTACATCGGTGCGAAGCGAGCGCCGAGAAAACCACCGGTTTGCGCCGTGCCGCTGCCGCGTCCTTCGGTCTGCGTGTAGAACGACACGTAGTCCGGCACCTTGCTGTCGGCGCTGCCGAGTTCCCGAGCGACGACCGCGCCGAGATCGGGGAACCGCACGCTCGGCTCATCGCGACGACCGAGATGCATCATCGTCGCGCCACCCCCGTGGTCGGCGATCTTCGTGTTGAGCGAACGAATGATCGCGGTCTGCTTCATGCGAGTCGCCATCTTGGGCATCAGTTCCGAGATCTCGACGCCGGGCACGGCGGTTTGAATCGCGCGGTACGGACCACCGGTCGGACGTCCCGGCTTGGGATCAAAGGTCTCGAGCTGACTGGCACCACCGGCCAACCACAGCAGGATGACCCGCTTGTCTTTCTTCTTCAATTCAGCGGCCAGCGCCGGCTGGCTGAGCACGTTCAGGCCGGTCATGTCGGCCGCATACGCGGTCACCGCGGCGGCAGTCGTGCCGAGAAAGGCACGACGATTGAGACTGGTATTCGACATCGGAAAGTTCTCCGCAACGATAAAGAGTATCCATCACGCTCCGCGCGATGGCCTCAGGAACTAATACTGATGAAACGTTTATTGACTTGTGACCATCGATCGCCGTTCATCATCACGCGGAGCGTGATGGATGCTATCTTTAGTAGTTGAATCGAAACTCACTGCCGGTGATCAACGACCACACGACCTGACGCAACGCGTCGATCGAGCGATCTTTGCGGCTGAGCAAATAGCCCGTGATCGCTTGCCGCTCTTCCGCCTCGGGCAGTCGGCCCAGCACGGTGCTCACGGCACATTCGACTTGCTGCTCGGCGTTGTCGATCGCCTTCAAACGGCCGACCAACTGATTGCCGCCATCGCCCAGAAACTCGCTCATCACGCGGGTATCGTTGGCCATCATCAGCGATTCGCTCACGCTGACCTGGAAGTTGTCGCTCACCGGTTGGAATAAGCTGGCCCAACTGCGTCCGGCACGAGCCGTGTCACTGGCCCGTTTGGCGACGTCGTCGGCACTCTTGAGCGTCTTCCACATGTCGGGATCGGTCGTGGCGAGCTTGAGCGCCGCGCCGTACTGATACGGCGTGAGTGGCCGAACCTGAGCGACGGCAAACAACGCTGCGTCCGGCCGCGCGCTGCTCTCCCAACGGCTGCTGCGAGCATAGGTGCGACTGAGCACGATGCCGCGCATCAAGCGACCGAGATCGAAATGACTGTGGGCCATGTCGCGCGCCAGCCAGTCGAGCAACTCGGGGTGACTGGCCGGATTGCCCGAGTGCATTTGATCGACCGGCATCACCAGACCGTAACCGATCAGCCGAGCCCAAATGCGGTTCACGATCGAACGAGCCAGAAAATGACGTTCCTCGGGCTGCAGAGCGACTTCGACCAACTTCGCGCGACGGCTGAACGACGGTTTCGGCGGCGGCTCTTTCTTGTCGGCCCGCTTCTTGAGTTCGTCCTGCTCGGCTTTCTTCGCCTTGTTGTCGGGCTCGGCCTTTTCGGGTTCGTCGATCAGCTTGCCGCTCAAAAACATGAGCTTGGCCTGACGTTGTTCGCCTTTGGGCGTCAGATACGAGACCAGGCCGTAATCTTTCTCACCGATGAAGCCGCCGTTTTCGTACGTGCGGCTGACGAACGACTTGAGTCCGTAGAAGTGATCCTGCTTCCAGTCCTTGGCGAGCGGATGATCGTGGCATTGGGCGCAACTGATGTTCACGCCAAAGAACAGACTGCTCACGTCGTTCGTAAGGCGATCGAGATCCTTGACGCGCGTCTTGACGAAGTCGATCGGCGGCTTGGCTTTCGGGTCGACCTCGTCGGCCAGCAGCAACTCGCGGAACATTTGCTCCCAAGTGCGACCTTCGCGAAAGGCGGTCGTCAAATAGTCGCGGAGGTTGCCCGAGCCTTGCATCAGCATCCAGTCGAACTCGTTGACCTGATGATCGACGAACTCGGGCGACTTCAACAACCGATCGACCAGTTGCGGCAGCTTGTCGGTCGCTTTGGAGTCAACGAACTCGCGCCGTTCAACCGGCGTGGGAATGCGACCCACGAGGTCGAGCATCACACGTCGAACGAGGTTCTCGTCGTTGGCCGACGGAGCGGCAGTGATCTTCGCCTTGGCGAGCGTGGCGTCGATGTAATGATCAATGACTTCGGCAACCGGACGATCGGCCGGCAGCAAATCGGCAGCCGAAACCGGTAGCGACGCACCGAACGAAAGGAGCGCGACCCACACGACGCGCACGAACCATGAGCCCGGCAGGACGGGCGAACCGTTCCAACGCATATCGATTCGAACTCGGAGGGAATTGGGGAGGGCGATCTCGGCGGTGAGCCGGGACCGTGTCGGGCATGCTAGCGGAGGGCAGGGACCAACGGCCGATCGGCGAGCGTTCGAGCCATCAGTATGATTCGATAGAATACCCGGCCGACTTGCGTTTGGCTACTCGATTTGAGCGTTGCGGAGGCAAAAGCCAGTCAAAACGTGCGGAATCAACGATTTCTTGTGGGGCCGGATGCCCTAAGCGGGGGAAGTCAGCAAGTACGGGCTAACCCGCGATTCCCAGCTTCTTCATCAATCGCGACATAAACTCAAACGCCTCTTTCGCCGCGAGGTCGGGATTGTCGATGTACGGATACAACTCGACGGTGATAAAGCCGTCGTAGCCCGTGGCGGCGATTGCGGCGAGGGTCGCTTCAAAGTCGATCGCACCGTGACCGGGGATCATGTGGCGATGCACGCGCGTGGCGGCGATATCCTCGAAGTGATAGTGCCGGGTGTGCGGAGCCATCCGCGCGACCCAATCTTGCGGGTCCTCGCCCACGCAGAACGCGTGACCAATGTCGAAGTTCAACCCGACCCAGGGCGAGTCGATGCGCTCCATGAACTTCAGGTACTGGTCGAACTTTTCGATCAGCAGTTCCGGCTCGGGCTCGATGAGCAAACCGACTTCGCACCGCTCGGCCACTTCGACGCACGGCATGAGTTCTTCATAGAAGACGTCGGCCGCTTGGTCCCACGATTGGCCGGGGGCGAGCGGACCGCCCGGCTCGGTTTGCAAGTTCTTGGCACCGATCTCCTTGGCCAATTGCAACGCCCGTTTGGTGTGCTCGCGGCGAATGGCACGATAGTGCGGGTCGGGTTCGATCCAGGACGGATGCCAGTACGGCTGACGCGGGTCGGCCACGGCATTCATCATGAAGCCATTGACGTTCGAGACCTGCAGGTGATGCCGTTCGAGGGCCTGCCGGATGGCCCGTTTCCGCTCGGGCAGCAATCCCGCCGGCCACGCATGCGGCACGTCGGCCAGCACTTCGATACCGGCATAGCCGACCGAGGCGATGCGCTCGATCGTCTCCTCGATCGAGAAGTTCATGTAGGCGTTTGAACTGAAAGCGAGTTTCATGGCAAGTGCGAAGTGCGGGGGTGAGTGCGGAAGGCGAACGGCTGATTGTAGCGGATTCACGCGTCGTTCCGCAAAAGCGTCTGTGATCAGATGGAGCTTTTGAGCGAGGATTCCAACAGATTTGGCCCGCGGTGACCACACTGTGGGTCCGCAACGGGAGAGTCTCTTTCACCCTGGTCCAGCAAGGCCCGTGAGACGCGTACCCCCCGCGCGACATCCGAGTTCGACCGGAACCTGTTACGCCGTGCGCAGAATCTTTTCCATCGCGCGCCCCTTGGCCAGTTCGTCGACGAGTTTGTCCAAGTAGCGGATCTTCTGTGTCAGCGGGTTCTCGATCTCCTCGACGCGATAGCCGCAAATGACACCGGTGATCAACTGGGCGTTCGGGTTGAGTTTCGCCTTCTGAAAGAACTCGGCGAACGTCGCTTGATCGTCGATCAGCTTCTGCAGCTTGCGGTCATCCAAGCCGGTAAGCCAGCGAATGACCTGATGCAGTTCCGCCTTCGATCGGCCCTTCTTTTCGACCTTAGCCAAATAATGCGGATAGACCGCCGCGAACGTCAGCGAAGCGATGCGGTCGTCGTGGTTGGGAGTGGTTTTCATCGAGCTATTCGCGATCCGTCGTTAAACATAACGAACCGATTGTAACCGTTGCCGCGTGGGGGTCGAGAACTCCGCCAACTGTGCTTGGATCAGCAACGGATGCGAACAGATCAACCGGGGTTGGTTCATCGCGGTCGAGCGCCGCAGATTGTCGAACTGGTCGGCGAGTTGATGAAGTAACCGTCGTCGACGGCCACGAAAAATACGTCCCGATCAACGGGACAGCTACTTGCGGATTGCGGTCGCTGGATCGTTGTGGGACGCGGTGTCCCCCAGTTTCTCGTTTCAAAGTGCGACGACGGCTGTGTCCTCTTCGATTATTTAACGCCGAATCTCCAATGCCGAACCTTCTGCGTAACGTCCAGGCTAACCGAGCGACGGCAAAACGTCAGGAAGACAGAAAACTCGCGATCTGCCGCCCCGATTGAACGCCTTGTTATGCCGTACTTGGTGTTTGGCTGTTTTACTTCTCTGTTTTCAATGCAGTAAACTTAATATCACCCATCGACTGAAACGAGTAAAAGGGTGTATCAAAGCCCTTTTTCGACTTCACGAGAGTATAGTTTTCAAAGTAGACCAATAGCCCACGGTCCGCACGCTTTACAGCCTTGTTGATTGCGATTGCAGCGTCGGGGATTGGACCAACTGCAATCGCAGACCAGAGTTTGACGGTTTGCGCTCGTGAAGGTCGATCATCGGCACTGATCGAGATGTCAATCGTCATGGGAGTGTCTATCTTCCACACGTCCTTTTCCCACATAATCGCGTCAACTAATAAAAGGGACTGGCCCGGTGCGATCCGTTCTATGGTCCATGATGAAGTGCTAATGCCCTCCGCCTCACCCGTGACACGCGTCGTGCCGCCAAACTTGCCAAGGAACTGAGATTTTGAGAGTTCATGCGGCCAAAGCCGTAGCGGAGTGTTACACTTAATAAGTACATCGACGTTTTTAGCGGTTGTCTCGGACGGGTTTGTAATTGTAAATGGGAGGCCCAGCATTCGCGGATAATTATCTTCGGTGTGCTGAAGTGCAAAGACGACGGCGCAGTCTTCGCCTTTATTTACAAGGACGTTTCCGATGGCGAAGTGAAGCGGTTGTGGGGAAGTGACGACGTCCTTTAATGTGTATCCACTGACTGCCCAAATCCCGGCTATAGCAGCGATAAAAGTAACGACAGCACCAACTACAGACCACCGCGTCTGCCACGTAGACTTGTCATTGTCCTTTACTTTAGTGACCAAAGCCCCGTCGCCAGCTGTTACGTTAGCCTTTCCCGTTTCCTTTTGAAGGGAGCGCTTATTCTGTTTCCATTTTCTCATGTTATGAATGGCTCTGTCGTTGTGCCGTAACCGCTGATTCTACTGTGACTTTCGGCATAGTACCGATCATCAATCCTTGACGCAAAAGCTTTTCTGGATTTTTCTTGCATTCCGATCGTATGAATACGAATGCCATCACCGCTATGCGGAATCACTCGGCGATTGCTGAAAAAGGAGCCGCTTCGTCGGTATATCGCTTTTCGAGCGCTAAATGCCGATAAGGATGCCTTGATCATATGAAACACCTGGCTCAAGGTCGTGACGTCGCACGAGTGCGACGTTCAGGGTAAGGAACTGAAAAGTCCAACTTCATTAGATCGAACGCAGCGTTCCCATTCACTTCCACGGATTTCGACATCCGAGTTCCTGTTAAGTGTTGGCAGTTGGCGCGTAGCTCACTCCATGATTCCGCCACCGATCCCGCCTCGGCCAGCCGTCCGAATCGCGTACGATGGCACCCCAATCCCCCGAAATGCTCATTATTCCGTTGACGCTCGACCGAAACGGAAGATATAAACGAAGGTCGATCACTGGCCTCTCGGATACTCGCTAGCTTAGGGTCAATCGCATGAGTTTGTGGAACGCTCGACAAGGTTGCGCCGCTGCTCGCCGGGCAATGAGCCCGGGACGACGCAGCTTCTTGCAACTCGGCACGCTCGGCCTGGGTGGTCTGTCGCTGGCCGATGTGTTGCGGGCCGAGGCTCAAGCTGCGCCGAGCAAGCCGGCCCGGCCGACGTCGGTGATCATCCTCTGGATGCGCGGCGGGCCGAGCCATATCGATATGTGGGACACCAAGCCCGACGCACCGGCCGAGTTCCGCGGCGAGTTTGGCACGATCAGCACCAACGTCCCCGGCATCCAAATCTCGGACATGCTGCCGAACTCGGCCCGAGTGATGGACAAATGGTCGATCATTCGCAGCCTCAACCATCCCGACGCGGGCCACTCGACCGGCGACCAAATCTGTTTCACCGGTTACCCGGCCGGCATGGTGCCCGACGAAAACTTTCATCCTAGTTGCGGGTCGATCGTGGCCGAGCAGTTGCAGCATCTGAATCCTGCGCTGCCGGCATACGTGATGATTCCGAAGATGGTGCCCGGCACGAACTCGGCCTATCTCGGCGTGGCGTACAAGCCGTTCGAGACGATCGCCGACCCGGCCCAACCCGGCCCGTTCCAGGTGCCGAACTTCGCGTTGGCCGAAGGTTTGACCGTCGAACGATTGGGCGAGCGACGTAATTTGCTGGCGAGTTTTGATCGCGTGCGGCGCGACATTGACTCGGCCGGTCACATGTTGGCGATGGACAAGTTCGCCGATCGAGCGGTCGATATTCTCTGCTCGCCGAGCGCCCAAAAGGCGTTCGATTTGGATAGCGAACCGGCCGAGGTGCGCGAGCGGTACGGGTTCATGCCGTCGTTCGATCCCGGTGCGGCCGATCGTTGCGGGGCGCCGGCGTGGAGTCAGCGAATGCTGTTGGCCCGACGGTTGGTCGAGGCCGGCGTGCGGATCGTGACAGTCGACCTGCGGTGGTGGGACACGCACGTGTTGGGTTTCGACTCGTTGCGTCGCGGCTTCTTGCCGCGGTGGGATCAAGCGTTCCCCGCGTTGTTGCAAGACCTCGAAGAGCGTGGCCTGATGGACTCGACGTTGGTCGTGGCTTGGGGCGAGTTCGGTCGCACGCCGCGCGTCAACGACAAGGCGGGCCGCGATCATTATCCGAACGTGTTCAGTGCGGCGCTCGCCGGCGGTCCGATCAAGGGTGGCCGAGTGCTCGGGTCGTCGGACGCGAAGGGCGCGTTCCCGCGCGATCTGCCGAAGAGTCCGCAGGATGTGCTGGCGACGATCTATCGCCATCTGGGCGTCGATTACGACAAGCATTATCGCAACGCGGCGGGTCGTCCGATCAAGACGCTGCCGTTCGGCTCGCCGATCACGGAGTTGTCGTAGTGATGGCCAAGTCGCTCAATCGTCGTCAGTTTGCGTCACAAGCCGTGCTCGGCGCGGTCGCCACCGGCGTTGCCTCGCAAGCGGTCGCCCAACCGGCGAAAGACGCGGCACCTAAAAACGTCTTTCGCGACATCGCCGAAGCACAATTCGCCACGCTCGAACAGCTTTATCCAGAGAACTTGACTGACGAGCATCGCGCCGCGCTCAAGCAACGGCTCGAACGCCAAGCGATTCGCTCACGGATGTTGAGTTCGTTCAAGCTGACCAACGCCGACGAGCCCGCCACGATGTTCGCAGCGTATCGTGCTGAGGGATAGGCGCGGCGAGTTTTCTGAGTACCGTTCTCGTGTCAGGTGTCTTCCGATTCATCTGGCGGAGTCGCTAACTCTTTCCGCAGATCTCGCCCGATTATATAACCGCCCAACGCGCCGAAACCGACTCCAAGCATGAACATCAATAAAACGTCTCGCGGTTTCTCGAACAGCATTGCCGGATCAGATAGGAGCATGTAACCAAGAAACAGCGTCTCGATGACGACAATTCCGGTCACCACATCGCCGATTACTCCCCACCGTTTCCATACAGCTCGCATGGCCCATACCGCAACTCCACAAGAGAATCCTAGCGCGACGACTTGAGCTGGAAAGTAGACGAGTTCCCCCCAGGGAACGTCTTCGACAAAGAATCTCGGTACTGCGGCGACGACTTTGATTAGGGTGCATGCCGACAAAACGAATGCACCGAAGAGACCATATTGCCACCAAGTGATAGGTTTCATTGCGAACACAAGATTTGTCGGTTGCAATCAGCGAATCGCGACCAAATCGTTCTACACCGCCTCTGCGATCGGCCACATCAATCCGGCGGAGAAACCGCCGTCGACGAAGACCGCTTGACCGGTCATGAATGCCGAGGCGCGACTGGCCAGAAAGATCGCGGCGCCGATCATGTCGTCGGGATCGCCGAGCCGTTTGAGCGGTGTGTTCTTCGGGCCCCACGCTTGCATCACCGGATGCGACCAGAGCTTGCGCGACAAGTCGGTCAAAATAAAGCCGGGGCAGATTGCGTTGACGCGAATGCCGTGCTGGCCCCACTCCATCGCCAGCGTGCGAGTCATGTACACGACCGCCGCTTTGCTCGAGGCATACGGCAGCACACGGGGCAGGGGACTGTAGTTGTTCAGCGAGCCGATGTTGATTTGCGTGCCCCCTTCGCCACGGGCGATCATGTGCTTACCCACCGCCTGCGAGAGGAAGAAGCAGCCCTTGAAGTTGATGTCGAGAATGAAATCAAAATCCTCTTCGGTCACTTCCTCGGCCGGCTTGCGACGATTGACCCCCGCGACGTTGACCAGCGTGTCGATTCGGCCGAATTCGGCGAGCACCGTTTGCACAAACGGCTCGATCGTGGCGACCTGAGCGACATCGCAAACAATGCCGCGGACCGGGTGCTTGCCGGTGCTCAGCTCTTTGGCCGTGGTGTCGAGCGTCGCTTGTTCTCGGCCGCTGATGATGACCTTCGCACCGCGCTCAACAAAGCCCGCCGCAATCGAACGACCGATGCCGCGACTGCCGCCCGAGACTACCACGACCTGGTCGGTTACATCGAACAAGGGATCACTCACGTTTATCGCTCCCAAAGAAAGGTCAACTCAACTCGCGTCGAGGCCAAGTTTCGCACATGGCTAGCAATATACGAAGGGCGGATCGGCAAGGCCACTCCCGGAGTGAGCGGACGGCAGGAGAATGAAGTTGAACGATGCAAAGGGCAAGTTCTGCAATGGGCCACATCACGGCGGAGCGTGATGGATACTTTGGCCGGGCGACTCGACTACACCTGAACGAAGCTCGTGCGGTAGAATACAGGCATGGCCCGGAAGAAAAAACGACAGGTTCGCGTCGAGTTTCGCAAGAACCGCACTCCCCGTGCGCGTGACGGCAATTTGACGCGCGGTTACGAGAACGAAGATCCCGCCACGCTCGATGCCCGACAGGACGAACGACTCAGCGGCAAAGGCGATCTGACTCGCAAGAGGACCGTCCGCGGTGTCACGACCGACGGCGATGCCGGGCTCGATGTGCATCTCGATATCGACGAGTCGAATTGCCAGCGCGGGTTGGTCGTTAGCGTCTTTGGGCTGACATGTCTGGTGCGGTTGGCCGACGGTCGGCAACTCAATTGTGCGGTGCGGCGGCTGCTCAAAACCTTGAGCACCGATCAACGGCACGTCGTAGTCGCTGGCGACTTGGTACTCGTGCGGATGGCGAGCGAGCAAGAAGGGATCATCGAACGCATCGAGCCGCGGCACGGGGTGTTGAGTCGCACGAGTCGCGGTCGTCGGCACATCATTGCGGCCAACGTCGATCAGTGGCTCATCGTGTCGAGCGCCGCCGAGCCCGAAATCAAGCCGCATTTGATCGACCGCTTTCTGGTGTGTGCCGAGCAAAGCGGCATCGACGCCGTGATTTGCATCAACAAGATCGATCTCGTCGACCCGGCCAAGCTGATTCCGCTGGTGAGCGGCTACAGTCAGATGGGCTACGAGGTGCTGATGGTCAGCGCCCGTTCGGGCCTCAACATTGATCGGCTGCGGCGACGCGTGTTCGGTAGACAAACCGTGATCACCGGCCAGAGCGGCGTCGGCAAGTCGAGCTTATTGAACGTGGTCGAACAAGAACTCGGCCTGCGGGTGGGTGCGGTGAGCCGTGAGAATCAAAAGGGTCGCCACACCACGACCACGGCCCAAGTCGTGCCGTTGTCGGCCGGTGGCTCGGTGATCGACACGCCCGGCCTGCGGCAGTTTCAGTTATGGGACATCGTGCCGCGCGAGGTCGCCGGTTACTTTCGCGACTTGCGACCTTACGTGAACAATTGCCGCTTTCCCGACTGCACGCACACGCACGAGCAGCAATGTGCCGTCAAGGACGCGGTCGCCGACGGCTGGCTCGACATGCGGCGTTACGAGAGTTATCAGCACATGTTCGCCGGCGATGATGAGTTTGCCCGGGAAGCGTGGGAGTAACGCGACGATGCCAGCCAAAGTGCTCGTCGTGATCGGCACTCGACCCGAGGCGATCAAACTCGCGCCGGTAATCCACGAACTGCGGCGACGCGCTGAGCAAATTGCGACGCGTGTGCTGCTCACGGGCCAGCATCAGGAACTGCTCGCGCCGCTGGTCGAGTATTTTGATCTGCGGCCGGACCTCGATCTGCGGCTGATGTCGCCCGGCCAAAGTCCCGCCGCATTCACGGCCCGCGCTTTGGCGGCGCTCGACGAACAACTGCAACGCGAACGTCCCGACTGGCTGGTGATTCAAGGGGACACGGCGACGGTACTCGCCGCGTCGTTGGCGGGATTCTTACATCGCGTGCCGATCTTGCACGTCGAAGCGGGCTTGCGATCCGGTGCGCTCGACGAGCCGTGGCCCGAGGAATTCAACCGCCGCGTGGCGACATTGGCCACAACGTTGCATGCCGCGCCCACCGAACGTGCGGCACAGCGGCTGTTGGCCGAGGGGATCGAACCGGCGAACATCCGAGTGACGGGCAATCCGGTGATCGACGCGCTGCAATTCGCCGACAATCGCGAGTCGTTGCGTGATGGGTACTGGCGCGAGAAGTATCCGACGCTGGGCGACAAGCCAGTCGTGCTCGTCACGGCCCATCGTCGCGAGAATCTCGGGCCGCGACTGAAGCAGATCACGGCGGCGATCGCGCAGCTGGCGCGGCGTCGCCCGGAGTGCGCAATCGTTTGGCCGGTCCATCCGCATCCTGAAGTGCGCGCGACGGTGACTCGCGACTTAGCGGCGATTGGCAACGTGCACTTGATCGAGCCCGTCGAGTACGCCGAGTTTGTGTGGCTCATGCGGCGCGCGTCGCTCATCATTTCTGATTCCGGCGGCATTCAAGAAGAGGCCCCGGCGTTGGGTAAGCCGGTGCTCGTGCTGCGCGACGTGACCGAACGGCCCGAGGCGCTCGAGACGGGCTGGGTGGAACTAGTGGGCGTTGAGCCGACGACCGCGGTGAGTGCGGCCGAGGCGTGGCTCAGCGGCGAACGTCAGTCGCCCGAGAGCGGCAAGCAACCCTTTGGCGACGGTCACGCGGCAGTTCGCATCGTCGACTGGTTGAGTGAGCAGGTCGAGCAAGCTGCGCGTCCGGTAAAGTGATCGTCGAGCAGTGGTGAGTTTGCCCGGGAACGCATCGCGCGGAGCGTGATGGATACTATGGGTTGCGGCAGCCGGGCAACCAACTCGGCACGCGACAAACGTTGCC
>JAEUIL010000045.1 GCA_016794255.1 Planctomycetaceae bacterium
GCTCGTCGCCCGTGACATCCCAGCGATGCACGACCCCTTCGTAGCCGCCGGCAATCAAGAACTTGCCGCAGGGACTGTAACGTGCCCCGTGGTGCTGTTTCTGGTCGCTCTCGTACGGCTTGGCCGTCTTCGGCTTGGTCGGCGTGTATTTCTTGGCGAGTTCTTTGGGATCGGTATTCATGACAGGCGAACTCGAACGAGGAAAGTTGAGGGAGTGTGCTTAGTTCTTGGTGCTTAGTGCTTCGTTGCAAAAAATTCGCACTACGCCAACACATCTTTGACCGGGAACATATCGTCGTGCGCCAGCGGCAGCGGCTGGCCATTGTTGTCGTACATCGTCTTCTTCGAGTCGATGCCGAGACAGCTAAACCAGGTGTGAAACATCGCACCGATGTCGTGCTCTTCGCCGCTGACCCAAGTGCCCTGGGCGTTCGTCTTGCCATGGACGTGACCGTGCTTCAGGCCGGTACCGGCCATCGCCAGACTCCACGCCTCGGGCCAGTGGTCGCGACCGATATGGCCGTTGATCCGCGGCGTGCGACCGAACTCGCTCATCGCGATGACCAACACGTTCTCAAGCATCCCGGCAGCGGCGAGGTCTTCGATAATGGCGGCGAACGCCTGATCGAAGCGGGGCACGAGACTCGCATGACCGTTGAAATTGTCGCCGTGAGTATCCCAGCCGTAAGTGTTCACTTTCACGAACCGCACACCCGCCTCAAGCATCCGGCGGCCCATGAGCATGTGCCGACCGAGCTCGTGCGTGCCGTAGCGTTCTTTGTCCTTGGCCGAGATCTTCGATTCGTCGAACAAATCTTGTCGCTTCATAAGTTCTTGAGCGACGTCGTAAACGAAGCTGTTGGCCTCGACGTTCTTGGCTTCGTGACGTTGCTTGTAGCGCTCGTTGAGCTTGGCACGCAGTTCGTTGCGGAGCAGGTCTTCCTCGTTCGAGATCCGCTCGTTGCGGAGCAGATTCTCCGGCGGCTTGGCATCGCCAAACGCGAGCGCGCCGTACTTGGGGCCCATGAAACCGGCGTCTTTATAGACGAACCCGCCACTCATCGGCTTGATCCACACATACGGCGGCAAACCACTCGGCCCGCCACCCAAGAGCTTGGCCACGGCGCTACCGAAATACGGATACACTGGCCCGCGTGGCTTGGGATCGCCCCGTTGAATGCGATCGACGCCCGACGAGTGAGCGTTATCCTTCGTGCAGAGGTTCCGCACGATGGTCAGATGGTGAGCCTGTTTCGCCGTGCGCGGTAGGAGCTCGCTGAAGTGCAAGCCCGGCACCGATGTCGGAATCGCGCGGAACGGACCGCCGAACTGCGTGTTCGGTTTCGGGTCCCAGCTTTCGAGCTGGCTCATGGCCCCGTCGATCCATACGAACAGCACCTGCTTTTCTTTCTGCTTCATCGCCTCGGCCAGCGCCGGCTGCGAGAGCAGACCAAGACCCGCGCCACTGGCGGTCGCGCCGAGCAACTGACGACGCGAGACGGCGTGTTCATGAGGCGAGCAAAGGCTCGATTCACCGGCGTATTGCAGCGTGGACATGATCGTGTGAGGTGTTTGGTGTTTAGTGTTTGGTGTTTGGTCATGAGTGCTTGGCTAAACACCAAACACGAAACACCAAACACGCTTCTAGTGATTCAAACAAAACTCGGTCGAACTCAATAGCGCCCAGGCCAACATGCCGAGCGTCTTGGCTTTCTTCGTCTCGTCGGTGCCGGCTTTCTTGACGAACTCGGCGATATCTTTCCGCTCATCATCCGTCGGCTCGCGGCTCAGCACGGCAAGGTACACCTCGTCGGCGATTTGCTTCTCGTCTTTGAGCGCGACCAGCCGAGCCACCAAGTTCTCGCTCGCTGGCTCGAGCCACGAAAGAATCGTCGAGTCGTTCATCACGAACAACGCGGCCTTCACACTCGGGGCAAAATCGATCTCGGGCTCCTTGGCCGGGTTGGCGAACGCAGTCAAGAACTTCTTGCGCAGGTCGGCCACATTGGCGGTCTTGCGCGGGTCAGTGTCCGACTTGCCCGTGCCAACCGCGGTCAACGTGCTCCACAGCAACTGCTCGGCCCACACCGGCTTCTCGATCGCCACGCGATAACGATCCTCGGCCAATGTTTCGCTCGACTGCCGCACGCTGGTCCGTTGATAGGTCTTCGTCAGCACCAAGTCTTTGAGCACACTCTTCATATCGAACTTGCGGGCAATCACTTCGTCGGTCAACAGCTTGAGCAATTCGGGATGCGACGGCTTGTTACCGGAGTGCCGCAGATCGAGCGGATGGACCAACCCGCGCCCCATCGCAAAGTACCAGAGCCGATTGGCCAAATTCTCGGCGAACGCGCGGTTCTCGGCTGTCGCCAGATCCTTCGCGATCGTCTCCAACGGGCTGAACTTCGGCACGCCGAGCACCTTCTTCTTCGGGTCCGGCACCACGGTGTACTCTTCGCCTTTGGCAAAGACGGGGATCATCAACTCCTTGGCCATCGGCACCCGCGGGCCCACGGTCATCGGCTGTTTGTCGAAGACACTCTGGAAGTCGATCTTCTTGGTCATCAGCTTCTCGGTGACCGCCGGGTACTTCACATCCGTGCGGATCGCCGTGTTCAAGAAGACCGTGTACAAGCCTTGAAAGTCGACTTGCTTGTAGTCGTCGACGAACAGATGGTTGTGGCATTGGGCACATTGCAGATCAACGCCCATGAACATTCGGCCGACATCGCGGGTCAGGCCGGGGTAATCGGTATCTTGTTGACCAACTTTCGACAATCGGTTGGTGATGAAGTACGCCGCGCCGCGGACTTGCTCGCTATCCGCATCGGGATCGAGGATCGCGCGGGCAATGGCGTCCCAGGGTTGATTCGTGTCGGCCGCCCAGGCCAAGAACTTCTGCCACTCGGCATCCTCGCCACGACGCTCCATCAACATCTGATTGAGCAGCTCTTCCATGCGACGCGGAAACTCGCCGCTCGCAAACAGCTTGTCGATCAGCTTCGCGCGTTTGTCGGCGCTCTTGTCGTTCAAAAAGCTCCGCGCCTCGTCAACCGTCGGGATGCGGCCCACGACGTCGAGATAGATACGACGCAAGAACTCGGCGTCACTCGCGGCGGGACTCACCGGACCGCCGGCCGCGGCCTCGATCAACTTGTCGATCTGAGCCGGCAATGGATCGGCGGCGCGAACACACAACGGGGCAACGACAAGAGCAACCGCTAGCAACCAGCGGACGAGCATGGCCAACCTCCAAGGCGGGAATTCGAACGGGAGGCAAATCTGGTGGGGGGACAGCTATATCAGGGGCGTGGCTTGCATTATAGGATGTCGCGGCAGCAGACGTAAAGCTAATTCGATCCGTGAACCCGATCGACGTTAAACTCTTTGCCCAAAGCAATCTCGGCATCCCCGGAGGTAATTGACCATGCCCGTCGTTTGGTTACGCCCTACCCTGCTGCTGATGATGGTTGTTTTGACCTCAAAAGCTAGTCTCGCCGAGGGTTTTCTCGAACCCGGCGCGAAGGTCACGAAAGCCATCGGGGGGTGCCGGTTCACCGAGGGGCCCGCGGTCGACGCTCAGGGGAACCTGTTCTTTTCCGACGGTCCTAACGATCGGATCATGAAGCGAGCTCCGGACGGGACGGTCTCGATCTTCCGGCAGCCATGCGGCGCGACCAACGGCATGGAGTTCGATCTCGAGGGGCGGCTGGTCATGTGTCAGTCGGCCGGTGCCAAGGGCAAACGTCGCGTGGCTCGGATCGATCACGACGGCGCGGAGACGCCCCTGGCCGAGACCTTCGAGGGACACCGCCTCAACGCTCCGAACGATCTCACGATCGACAACCAGGGACGGATTTACTTCACCGACATCGCCGCGCCGATGGGCGACAAGCCGCCGGAACTCGCGAGCGGCGTGTATCGCATCGACGCACCGGGCAAGTTCGTGCGGGTGATCGACGATCTCGCCCGGCCCAACGGCATCGTGATCACGCCCGACAATAAGACGCTCTACGTCTCGGACCGGGGCTCGCAGAAACTGCATCGCTATAAGGTGGCGGAAGACGGCAGTCTGACGGCCGACGGTATCTTGTATGACTTCTCGCCCGACCGTGGTGTCGATGGCATGACCCTCGACGTCGACGGCAATGTCGTCGCCGCGGCGGGTCAGAACAAGACGACCGGTTTGTTCGTCGTGAGTCCTGCGGGGAAATTGCTCCAGCACACGCCGCTGCCGGAGTTCGCCACGAACGTCGCCTTTGCCGGCAGCGACTATCGCGACCTGTTCATGACCGCCACGACGAGCGTGTATCACATCCGGACCATCAAGCCCGGCATCCCGCCGGTAGTGAAGACAGCGAAGCAGTAGTGAATCACAAAGCCGCGATCGTTGGTCGCGGTCTTGGGTTAAACCCAGGTGCCGCTGTAGTAGAGTCCTGAAAATGAGAGGACACCGGCTTGGCGACTGTTCGTGCCACCTGCCGTGCCCCGGGCATACACCGCGTCGAAGTACTCAACCGCAATCGATCTCGCGTTGGCGTACGTGAGTCGCAGCTTGCCGGCAGATGGCGAGTCGAAGTAATCGTTGCCCGCCGAGTCGTCGATCACCGCGGTGTCGATTCCACCAAGATTGGCATGCACTGAGTAATTCGCATTGCCGATGATTTGGTGTAGCCGTCCAGTCCCGTAGCTGATCGTGCTAACGTTGTCGCCGCCGTAGAAGACATCGTTACCGGTCGAGTCTTCGAGATCGACCGAGTCAACGCCGCCGAGACCGTAGAAGTAGTTGTATTTGGCGAGGTTGGCCGAGACATCGAACCCGGTGCCACGCATCCGTCCCTTGGTCGCGATGCCGTCGTAAAGTTCGTTACCGGTCGAGCCGTAGAAAAAAGCTTGGTCGTTGCCCGTCGTGCTGTTGATCGTTGTGGTCCCGAAGCCGATCGACTCTTGGAACCCCGCCGGGGCCATCAGAATCGTGTAGCCGGTGAGGGCGTACATAATGTCGTCGCCACTGCTATCGGCATGGGTCACCGAGTCGGTACCGCCGGCCACCGCAAAGCCGTAGACATACTCGAAGTTGTTCATCTGCGTGACGAAGCTGTTGCTCGTCATGGTCGACTGCGTGTACCCCATTGCCAGCGAGTCATTGCCCGTCGAGCCGAAGAGCCAGCCGTGGTCGTAACCGCCGATATTGCTGTTGCAGATCACATTGCCGAAGCTGGTCACCTGCGTGTACCGACCGAGCAGAAGCGCGATCGCGTAGGAATTCAGGCCATAGAACTGGTCATTGCCAATCGAATCGTTGAGCACGGCGGTGTCGGCCGCTTGACCGAAGCCAAAAATGTACTCGGCGTTGGTGGCGTTGATCGTCAACCCGCCGCCGACGTAGCTCAACGTTTGATCGCCAGTCGTGACCGTTTCGGTGAGGCCCGAGTAGCCGTAGACCTCGATCCGATCGGTGCCGTTGCCGAGATTGGTGGTCACATTTTGAATCACGCTGCTATCGTAGAGGCGGATTTCGCCGCCTATGTAGGTGTAGAACGAAGTCGCCCCGCTACGGATGATCGCGAAAGTGTCGTCGCCCGAGGTGCCCACGAGTGTCAGGGTGTTGCCGCTGACGATGTAGCGATCATCGTCAGTGATTGTGATCGAGGCTAACGGAGCGCCAGGGTCGCGAGCTCCGAAGAGAGCCTTGATGCCGACGGTAAACGCTTCGCTCGGTTCGTACGTTGAGTCGTTCAGTGCCGTAAACGTGATCGATCCACTCGTCTGTCCGGCGGGGATCGTCACCGAATAGGCGCTTGCGCTGTAGTCGCTCGAAAGGGTCGCCGTGCCACCCACGCCGTCATAAATGACCACGTCTTCGTTGCGGGCATGATTCAGCGTGAAATAGACCGTGGCGGTGCCGCCGTTCTCGGCGATGGGCCCGCCGGAGACGCTGACCGATACCGTGGATTCTTGCAGATTGACCAGATACAGATCGCTGTTGCTCGAGGCTGAGACGCTTTGCGTGCCCCCGTCGGTATTTAGATCGATCGTGCCGTTGTACGCGACCACCAGATACGCGACGTTGCCCGACGCATCGACGGCGACCGCCGAGCTTCCGCTGTAATAGGTATTGGTGAGCTGCGTGACACCGGTCAACTGACCTTGTGTGTCGTAGCGCAGCAAGGCGTAGTCCTCATTGCCATCGGCGTCGGTCATGTTGTGTACCGACAAGCCGGGATTCCAGTCCACGTCGGTGGTGCCGGAGATGTTGGCGAGCACGTACAGGTCTCCGGTCGGCCCGCGTTTGAGGGCGTCTCTGTACGCCAGCCACGTGCGATTGGTCCCCATGAGGAACGTGCCGTCGGCATCTAACTTCCAGGTGAACTGACCCGCACTAAGCGAAGTCGTGCCCGCACCGGGATCGACGTCAGCCGCACCCGTTAGTTGCCCCAACGCATACACTTGGCCCGTGGCGGTGATCACTAACGAATTCACATAATCGCCACTGAACGTCGAAGACGCACCGGCCGCAACGGCCCATTGCGTAACTCCGTTCGTGTCGAGATTCCACACAAATGCGTCGCTGTTTCCGTTCGATGTGGCCGTGAAACCGGTGTCGAAGGTGATCGTATTGCGGAACGAACCGCCCACCACAATTCGACCCGCGTTCACGTCAATCGTCGCGGCAGAGTCCGCTGACGTTCCACCGGCCAGCTTGGTCCACAGTGTGCTACCGGCCGACGAAATTTTCCAGAGAAATGCATCGGAACCACCGGCCGTCGAGACGCCGTTGAACGTGCCCGACGCGATGCCCACCGCGTACACATTGCCGCTCGTGTCGCAAGCGATGTCGTAACCATACGAGTTCGCGTTGGTAT
>JAEUIL010000811.1 GCA_016794255.1 Planctomycetaceae bacterium
AGGGGCTGCCAGCCCGGTTCGAGATCGGCTTCTCACTGCCGACCGACAAGCCCGCGGGCCCCATCGCCGGATATCACTGTTGGGCATGGTTCTATGCCAATGACCGCGGCTGGATCCCGGTCGATATCTCGGAGGCCGACAAGCATCCGCGACTGAAAGAATATTACTTCGGCAATCTGACGGCCGATCGCGTGACGTTTTCGGTCGGACGTGACTTGCAGCTCGACCCGCCGGCGAAACACGAGCCGCTCAACTTCATGGTCTATCCGCACATCGAAGTGGGTGGCGAAAAGCTGCCCGCGACGAACATCGAGTTGCAATTCGCCTACGAAAACCTGCCGTAGACCTGTGACTAAAGCGGGAGCGGATGGGAATCGAACCCACCAAACATCGCATCACGACGTTCCGCCGGTTTTGAAGACCGGGACGGTCACCAGAGCCGCATTCGCTCCCGAAGAGGTTGACCACTGTCTATCTTAAAGCGCAACGCTGTTTCGTCCATGACGAATCGTGAACCCGCTCACTCCGCGACACTCTCGGCCAAGCACCGCACCAGGGTCGAGTCGTCGTCAGGATTGACCGTGCGCAGATCGACGAGCGTCAGCCCCTCTTGCACTCGGGCAAACACCGCGGGCGTGCCGAGCCGCAAACGTTGCGATAGTTCGTTGGCGTTGCTGCTGTTCACCGCCACGGCCCAACTCGGCAAGGTTTGATCGGGCAGCGTTCCACCGCCCGGTGCCGACATCACCGCTTCTAACGAGAACGCTTCGGCGTGGGACGTCACGGCTTGCAACTGGCCGAGCAACTGCGTGCCGCGGGCGTGCAACTCGTCGGCCGCGAGCGACAACTGCCGGAGCACGGGAATATCCGTGAACGCTCGACCGGCGCGGTGAATCTCGAGCGTCGCTTGCAACGCGGCGAGGGTCACCTTGTCGACCCGCAAGGCACGAGCGAGCGGATTCGACCGCAGCCGAGCCACGAGGTCGGCCCGACCGACGATCACGCCACACTGCGGACCGCCGAGCAACTTGTCGCCGCTGAAGAGCACCAAGTCCGCCCCGGCTTGCAAGCTTTCGCGCACAATCGGCTCGTCGGGCAGACCGTAGCCCGTCAGATCGTAGAGACAACCGCTGCCAACATCGTCAATCGCGGGCAGTTGGTGCTGCTTGCCGAGCATGGCCAACTCGGCGATCGCCACCGACTCGCAGAAGCCCGAGATCCGGTAGTTGCTCGGATGCACGCGCAGCAACGCGGCACTCTCGGGACCGATCGCTTGCGCGTAATCGGCGAGCCGCGTGCGGTTGGTCGTGCCGACCTCATGCAGCGTGACGCCCGCTTGTTGAAACACGTCGGGCAGCCGGAACGAGCCGCCGATCTCGATCAGCTGACCGCGCGAGATAATCACTCGTCGACCGGCAGCAAGCGTCTGCAATGTCAGCAACGTGGCGGCGGCACAGTTGTTGACCACGAGCGCCGCCTCGGCGCCGGTCACTTCACGGCAGAGCGTCTCGACCGCCGCCGCGCGACGTCCCCGGCGACCGGTCGTCAAATCGACCTCAAGATTCGTGGCGGCTGCCGCTTCGATCATCGCCTCGATTGCCGCTGGAGCGAGCGGCGCGCGACCGAGGTTCGTGTGCAAGATGACGCCCGTGCCGTTGATGACTTTGCGCAAGCGTTGCAGTGTCGAAGCCTCGGCGAGTTCCGACACCATCTGCACGACGCGGGCTTCAATCTCCGTCGCGATCGACGACAACGGCCCCGCCGCTCCGCAGCGAAAATCATGCAGTGTCTGACGCACCCAACCGGTCACGGTCCCCCGACCATACTGAGCACAGAGCGACACCAGCGGCGGCAGATTCAGCACGCGCTCCACGGCCGGGAGCAAGCGGAGCTGTTGCGAAGAGGGAACGTTCACGCGGCGGCCTCGTCGAGCGGTTGAGACAAGCGGGGCCCCGCCGAACGCAGGTCCCCGTCCCTTAAGGTAATCTGTCGCTCGTCGAAAAACTCGAAAATCGGCACCGCATGCTTGCGGGTAATGCCCCAGTGGTCGCGCAACTCGCCGACTTTAGCGGTCGTATGTTTCGCGAAGTGCTCGACCAACCGCCGTCGCAACCCTTCGATAGCGCTCGTCTCGATCACCATCGCCGGCGTGAGGCGAACCACGCGCCCCTCGTCGAGCGCCACCTGTACCAAAGGCTCGAAGTCCTTCGCCGTCACCCCCTGACGTTCTATGAACTCCTTGATCGTCGGCGGGGCTGGACCCGATTCGGTGCACTCTTTCAAGAACGTGTCGAGCAGCTTCTGCTGGCGATGCGTGAGCGCGGGACCCGTCGGCAGACCGACGCGCTCGCCACGCCGCACCAACTCACGCCGCGCCGTCATGTCATGCAGCAATGCATCCAGCACCGCCGGGCGCGCATGTCGTTCCAAGGCCACGAGCACGGCCGACAACGGCACCTGCGACGCTGGCTTGCGGCGTTCGAGTTCGTTGCGACAACGCTTCAACAGCAGCTCTTTCAACTGCTGAAACTTCGCCGCAGTCACGTAGAGCGGATGAGCGCCGGCGGTGGCGACCAGTTCGCGGCGTTTGACCAAGGTTGGCACGACGGCCTCGACCTGCGCGAGCGACAGCCCCAGCGCCGAATCGCAAAACGCGTCGAACGACGTTTCGCCGTGCAGCTCAACATAAGCCGCCACGCGTGTCGCCGGATCGGCGCTCGCCAGTTGCTGGGCCACGGCCAGACATCGATTCAACTTGTGCTTCGGTTGCAGAGCCGGGGCGAGGATCACGCCGCCTCCCACGGTCGCCGCCGGAGACAACTGCCGCACGACGAACGGTTGCCCGTACTCGGCAACCAGCGGCGTCTTGCCACGCAGCACGGCATACGCGCTCTCACCCGGCAGCAATTCTTTCGTCGCGAGCAACACCTGCGCTGTCGCTTGACCGGCGGCAAGATGCACGCGCACAAACTGCCGATGACGCAGCGTGGCCGCGTCGGGCAGCAACCGCAGTTGCACGAGATGCCGCAAGCCCGGCGAATAAGCGTCGGGCGTGACCAACTCGTCGCCCCGCTCGATCTCGTGAGCTTTGATGCCCGCTAGGTTGATCGCCGCTCGTTCGCCGGCCGCGACTCGTTCGACATCTTTGCTCTGAGCCTGCAAGCGACGTACGCGGACCGTCGCTCCGCCGGGCAACAGTTGCAGCGAGTCGCCGACCTGCGCCGCACCGCGCCACACGGTTCCCGTCACCACGGCCCCTTGGCCAGCGGGCGAGAACGCACGATCGATCGGCAAGCGAAACCGGCGATCATCCGTGGCCCGTGCCGGCGACGTTTGAGCCGCGGCGATCATGGCCGCCCGCAGTTCGTCGATCCCGCGACCCGAGGGGGCTGACACGCGAATGCGCGGCGCGTTGGCCAGAAACGTCGACTCGACGAGACTGTCGATTTCCAACTCGACGAGTCCCAACTGCTCATCGTCGGCCAAGTCGCATTTCGTGATCGCGATCACACCACGACGCACCTGCAACATCTGCAACAACGCCAGATGTTCGCGCGTTTGCGGCATGACCGAGTCGTCGGCCGCGACGACGAGCACAGCGGCGTCGACACCCGACGCGCCGGCGACCATCGTGTGAATGAACTTCTCGTGGCCCGGCACGTCGATGAGCGCGAAACGAGCGCCGTCGGCCGAGAAGTGCGCGAAGCCGAGTTCGATCGTGATCCCCCGCCGTTGTTCCTCGGGCAACCGATCGACGGTTGCCCCGGTCAATGCCCGCACGAGACACGACTTGCCATGATCGATATGCCCGGCGAGGCAGAGCACGTATTGCGAACGCGGCGGGTTGGGCGACATGGCGAGAGCTGCGAGCGGCGAAGTTGAGAGAGATATGATAGAGTGAGGAGTGGTTGGTGGTTAGTGGTTGGTGGTTAGAAAGAGAAACGAGTTGTCGCGCTTGACCACCCGCGGCCATCACTAACCACCAACGACTATCCACCAACCACTCTTCTCCCCCATGTCCACCGAACCGATCCGTCTGACCAAACTTGCCAAACGCGCCGGTTGCGCCGCGAAACAGCCGCCGGGCTATTTACTGTCGTTGCTCGGCGAGTTGCCGAAGATCACCGATCCGAACGTGCTCGTGGGCAACGCCACGGCCGACGATGCCGCGGTCTATAAACTGTCCGACGAGTTGGGCCTCGTGCTGACGACTGACTTCTTCACGCCCATCGTCGACGACGCTTACGACTTCGGCGCGATCGCCGCGGCCAACGCGCTCAGCGATGTGTACGCGATGGGTGGCACGCCGCTCACCGCCCTCAGCATTGTCGGCTTTCCCGACGCGAACTTGCCGCCCGAGGTGCTCGTGCAGATTCTCAAAGGCGCCGCCGACAAAGCCAGTGAGGCGGGCATCGCCATCGTCGGCGGGCACACGATCAAGTCCGAGGAGCCGATCTTCGGCCTGGCTGTGGTCGGCAAGATCGCGCCGGATCAAGTGCTGTCGAACGACAAGGCCCAGCCGGGCGACGTGCTCATTCTCACCAAGCCGATCGGACTGGGGATCATCACCACCGCGGCGAAGAACAACGAAGACTCGCTCGGCGCGATCTCGACCGCCATTCGCGTGATGAGCACGCTCAACCGTGTGGCGGGCGAAGTGATCGTCCGCGGCGGGACACATGCGTTGACCGACGTCACCGGCTTCGGCCTGCTCGGGCATTTGCGCAACATCGTGGCCGCCAGCCGGGTCAACGCCCGGGTGTTCGTCGACCAGGTGCCGATCCTCGACGCGGCCCGACAGTATGTCGCGCGTGGCATTTATCCCGGCGGCAGCAACGCCAACCATCGCTTTCTCCACGATTGGGTGACTTACGCCGCGGACGTTACGAAAGAGGAACAACTGCTCCTCTGCGACGCGCAAACCTCGGGCGGATTGCTCGCCGTCGTCCCGCCCGATCGCGCCGCCGCATTACTCACCGCGCTGCACGCCCGTGGCATCACCGACGCCACGGTGATCGGCGAGATCGTGGCGGGGCCGGGACGGATCGAAGTGGCGAGAGGGGGCAAGAGCTGAAAGCTGAGAGCCGAAAGCTGCGCAAGCGACGGCTTCAGTCCGTGTTAGGCCAAAGGCTCACGTTCAAGCAACACTTTCAGGTCTTGCAGCATTGCCTCTTCCAACTCTCTCAGTTTGACATGCGGCGCGATCACGTCGCTAATTGACTTCAGACGATCGGCTAAATCAAAAACCCAGCGATTCATGGCATCCAACTCTTCTTTGCCCGAAACACCGAGCGACTTGTAACCTCCCGGTTTCTCAATTCGCGCTTCGTATCGCTGCACTTGCTCCAGCCAGAAGTCGACGTAGATGGCGCGGTCGAGCGTGTTGCCAATCTTCGCGTCCGGCAGCACCACCGGCCGCACGCGACGCAGGAACTCGTGGTCATCACGACGCGAATGATCGTAAATCGTCATCAGCTCGGTCATGCAGTAAATCGATTTCAAATACTTGGCGCTCAGCACGACAATCACCCGATGGTCGCCGTGACTGATCTCGTTCATGAATTCGCTAATTCGATCGCCGGGGCGTGTCTGTTGCTTGTCATAGCGCAGGTCGTACCCCCAGCCGGGCACTTGGTCGATGATTTGATTCGCGACCTTTAATCGACGTTGTCCGAGCTCGTCGTGCGGATCGTTATTGCCCCAGGCGTAGGATAGATACACCTTGGGTTTCGCGTCGGGCGGCGGGGCTGGTTGCACGGCGTGCAGCGGCGGCTCGTCGGCTCGTGGCGACGAAACTTGGACCACATCCCATGACCGGGTCACCTGCGGCGGTTGCCCCAGACAGACCTTTTCCAACACCTCGAGCAACGACTCGAGCAGTTCAAACGCGCGCGGCCCCCAGCCGTTGAACTCAATACCGCCCGCGTGCGGATGCTCGGGGTCGTTGTCGAGTTCGGCGTCGATTCGCACCTCGGCTTGGGTGTGGGCGTCGTAGAACTGACAGCCAAACCGGCCGAAAATCCCGTCGGGACCCACGCGATTACCGATCTTTGCCAGCAAGCG
>JAEUIL010000854.1 GCA_016794255.1 Planctomycetaceae bacterium
TCGGTGGTGCCCTGGCTCGACGGCTGTATTCAAGCAATCCATTTTACGTGCTCGGCGCGTGTCTCTTGTTCGCCGGTCTGCGGCTCAGTTTCGACACCGAGGCGAATGCGTATCCCAGCGAACGCTTGTTGCTCGGGCTGGGCGTGTTTACGACGCTCACCGCCGCGCTCGGATTCCTACTCATCCGCTGGGGACAAGTCTGGGACGATGTACGCAGTTTGTTGCTGTTGGTGTTGCTGTTGATCGTCGGCATGTCGGTGACGCTCGATCAAATCGTGGCCACCGATCTGGCTTACGGCGCAACGCTCACGACGCTGCTGTGGCTCTACACGCTCGCCATCGTGGCGTTGCTTACCCGCGGCCTGGGAATGCGTCTGGCGCTGGCTTATACGGCACCGTTGATCGCGATTCTGACGGCCATCATCGGTTACTCGTTGGTGCTGAAATGGCTGCTCGACGCACGCCATCTGGGACTAGCGAAGTTGGGTTTGGCGATGTATCCCACACTCGGCGGCGCGATCGCGCTCACGTTGCTGCCCGCGATTCGACGTGGCCCGACGCTCGCCGAACCGAACGGCACACCGTGGCGCTGGCCGCTCTACCCGTGGTCGATGTTTGTCATTCTGGCGGCAGAATTTGTCGGCCGGGCTTACTATCTGTGCCAGTCCTTCGGCATCGGCGGTCGCGACGATCACATCTTCGGCCTGTATCTGTTTGCCCCCAGTCTCTTGGCCATCGCCGCGTTGCTGTTGGAAGAAACCTTGCGGCGACGTGATCGTGCGGCGCAGGCGTATGTGCTGCTCTGTTCGTTCTTCGTCGTGGCGGCTGTGTTTCAAGTGCGCGACACGCCGTTCGGCTGGCAATTCTGGCACGAATTGACCGAGCTACTCGGCTGCAGTTGGCTCCACATGACAATCAGCGGTCTCGTCGTGTTCCACGCGTGGGCGCTGATTCGCGGAGCGACGGGAGCCCACTGGAGTTTAACGGCGGCACTCATCGCTTGGGCCGGTACACGACCGCCGGCGACCGCGCTGTTCGACACGCTCTATGGTTGGCCGTTGCTCGTGTTCGCTGTGTGGCAAGCGGCGGTGGCCGTGCGACGCGGTCAGGGGGCCCGCGCGTTCGTGGCGGTGATCGTGGGCCTGTGGGGACTCGACGTGCAATGGCCGGGCCTGGACTTGGGACGGCACCACGGTCTCTGGATTTCACACACCCTGCTCATCGCCGCGTGGTTCATCGCGCTCACGTTTCGCGACAGCTCGACACGTTGGGTGCGTCGCGTCGGACAACTGCTCGTGCCTCTCGTCGCGATTCAGGTGTGGCGACAGCACGCACAGTTTGCACCGCCCGTGGATCAACTGCTGTGGTACGGTCATGCGCCGGTGCTCAGCACAGGGCTACTCCTCATCAGTTGGCTGCACCGTCAGCCCGGCGATCGGCTGTCTGCCGCGATCACCAGCTTGCTCTGGCTCGCTATCGTCGGCCGAACTCCGCTCCTGCAACTCCGCGCCGACTGGCCTGGGTTCGATCTGATCGTGGGTGGAACCGTCGCGCTCGTAACCGCGATCGCGATCAGCATCCGCAAAGGACTCCGCTATCGCGCCGGTGTGATTCCCGACACGCCACGGCCGGTAGTTCTGGAATAACACCGGCCGACGCCTGCAACCCTTTCGTGACGTTCCCTGGGGCAGAGTGACGAGCCGCCGCACGTCACGGAGCGTCACGAAAGGGCGTTTGCTGTCACGATCACAATCGCGGAACAGTCTCGGCATCAATCGCTGTCAATGCCAGCGGGCGCGAACATTGATCCCGGCGGCGGCGTAATGCCGATACAGATACCGGGACATTAGCGACTCATCGGACCCCGCGTGGCCACGATCATGTTCAATCGCACGGTTGGGTGGCGATCCATTTGTTGGGCAATGGTTTGCAGCGGGCTGATCGGAG
>JAEUIL010000860.1 GCA_016794255.1 Planctomycetaceae bacterium
CTTTTGCTCGAAGTGGCATTCGAGGCGATCGAACACGCCGGTCTCGCCCCGCAACGGCTCGACGGCAGTTCGACAGGCGTTTTCGTCGGCATCTCGGGCGTCGATTACTCGGTGCTGTCGTCTCAGCATCTCGAATCGGTCGGCGCCTACTTCGGGACGGGCACTTCGCACAGCACCGCGAGCGGCCGGCTCTCGTACATCCTCGGGCTGCAAGGTCCGAGCCTCTCGGTCGACACGGCGTGCTCATCGTCGCTCGTCGCCATGCATCTCGCTTGTCAAAGCGTGGCCCGGGGCGAATGCGAGATGGCGATCGTCGGCGGTGTCAGCCTCGTTATTGTGCCCGAGGTGATGGTCAGCTTCTCGAAGGCTCAGATGCTGTCGGCCGATGGTCGTTGCAAAACGTTCGATGCCGCGGCCGATGGCTACGGTCGCGGTGAAGGCGTCGGCGTCGTGCTGGTCAAGCGACTGTCGGCGGCGCTGCGCGATCACGATCGCATTCTCGGCGTGGTGCGTGGCACGGCCGTCAATCAAGATGGCAAGAGCAGCGGCCTGACCGTTCCCAGTGGCCCGGCACAAGAGCGCGTGATCCGCGCCGCTTTGCAGGCTGGTCAAATCGCGCCGACCGACGTGAGTTACGTCGAAGCGCATGGCACCGGCACACCGCTGGGTGACTCGATCGAACTCGGCGCGTTGCAAGCGGTCTACGGCACCGGTCGTCAGTCGCCGCTCGTGGTCGGGTCGGTGAAGACGAACATCGGCCATGCCGAGGCAGCTTCGGGGGTCGCGGCGATGATCAAGGTCCTGCTCGCGTTGCAGCATGGCGTGATCCCGCCGCATTTGCACTTCAAGCAGCCGAACCCGAACGTCGCTTGGGACGGCATGCATGTTCCCACGCAGCTCACGCCATGGCAAGCCGACGAGCGTCCGCGCATCGCCGGTGTCAGTTCGTTCGGCTTCGGCGGCACGAATGCTCACGTCGTGATTGCCGAGCCGCCGGCGCGACTGGCGTTGCCGACGAACGCCAAGCCGCGTCGCTCGCGTCCTGCCGAGATCCTCAATCTCTCGGCCAAACAGCCCGCCGCACTCAAGGAACTCGCAGCCCGATATGCCGCGCAGCTCGAGGGTGCTGACGACGCCACCTTCACAGCGATCTGCGACGCCGCGGCACTCGCTCGCTCGCACGCCGCCCATCGGTTATCGATCGTCGCCACCGACGCCGTCGACGCTCGTGCCAAGCTCACCGCCTTTTTCGCGGGCAAGCCGACCCCGGGCGTGATCTCCGGCGAGATTCACGATCCCGCCCCGAAATTGGCCGGGCTCTTCACCGGGCAAGGTTCGCAATACGCGAACATGGGACGCGAGTTGTTCGACACTCAACCGACGTTCCGCCGAGCGCTCGAACGTTGCGACGAACTATTGCGACCGTACCTCGCCGAGTCGTTGCTATCGGTCATCTATCCCGAGTCGGGCAAGTCGCCGCTTCTCGATCAGACCGAGTACACACAGCCAGCGTTGTTCGCGCTCGAGTACAGTTTATGGGAACTATGGCGGTCGTGGGGCGTCGAGCCGACGGTGCTCATGGGTCACAGCGTGGGTGAGTACGTCGCAGCCTGTGTCGCCGGCGTGTTTGATCTGGCCGATGGTTTGCGATTGATCGCGACCCGTGCTCGACTGATGCAATCGCTGCCGGCGGGCGGAACGATGGCGGCGATCATGGCTCCCGTCGCCTGGGTCGAACAAGCGGTGAGCGACACCCACGGGCTGCTCGACATTGCCGCGATCAACGGTCCACGGCAGGTCGTCGTGTCGGGCCCGATCGACGCGGTCACGCAGCTCGTCGCTCGCGCCGAGGCCGAGAACTTCCGCGCCAAACAACTCACCGTTTCGCACGCGTTCCATTCGCATTTGCTTGAACCGATGCTCGACGACTTCTACGCCGTCGCATCGAGTGTCGAGTTCCGCGCTCCGACACGGACCATCATCTCGAACCTGACCGGCGAGCCGGCCGGGGCTGAGTTGGCCACGCCCGAGTATTGGCGACAACATCTCCGCAGGGCCGTGCAGTTCGCCAAGAGCGCCGAGACCGCCGCGAAACAAGGTTGCCAGTTGTTCATCGAGTACGGCCCAGCGGCCACGCTTTCGGCGATGGCTCGGCAGTGCGTCGCCGACGAACGGATTCAGTATCTGCCCAGCCTCACCGGTCGCGGCGGCGATTGGCAGTCGCTGCTCGGCAGTCTCGCCGCGCTGCATGTGGCTGGCGTGAACGTCAACTGGGACGCCCTGTACGATCGCCGCGTGGCCCGTTCGCAAACGCTCCCTTCGTATCCTTTCCAACGACAACGCTACTGGATTCCCGAGTCGTCGGCGAAGCAAGGTTCGTCAAGCTCAACCCAATCGACAGTCACCGCAACGTCGGCAGTTGTTCCGGCGGCGAAGCCCGGCCATCCGCTGATCGGTCAGCCAATTCGGCTCTCAACCGGCGGCGTGATCGTCGAGCACGAGCTGAGCGCGCTGTCGTCCGGCTATTTGATCGATCATCAAGTGCGTGGCCGGCCGATCTTTCCTGCGGCAGGGTACCTCGAAGCGTTCGTGGCGATTGGCCAGACACTGGCTCGCGGTCGCGGCGTGAAGTTGCGAAGCGCTCAGTTCGCCCGGCCACTCGCGCTTTCCACCGATCGCGCCAAGCCGATTCAAATTGTCTGCACGCCGAGCGACGACGGGTTGCGCGGCGAGTTCTTCCGGCACGATGCGGCTCACGACGGCGGCGAGCCCTCGTGGACCATGCACTCGACCGCGATCATCGACTTCGGCGTGACCGAGGCGACGCCGGTCAGTCTCGATTCGATCCGCTATCGGCTCGATGTCGAGACGCCTCAGGCTGCGTACTACGCCCACATGCGCGAGTCGGGCTTGGAATACGGTCCGGCGTTTCAAGGTCTCGCCCAAGTTTGGCGTGGCCCAGGCGAAGCGCTCGGTCGATGGTCAGCGCCCGCCGCGTTGCTCGTCGATCTGCCGCAATACACGCTTCATCCGGCGCTGCTCGATGCGGCGTTTCAAGTCGTCGGGGCGGTGATGCCGGATGCGTCGTCAGGCACGTTCTTGCCCGTGGGCGTTGAGGAGCTTGAAATCTACGCTCCACTCGATCGCGACGGCTATTCGCATGTGCAACTGCGTCCCGCGATTGACGGTCGCGACGACGTCATCATCGCCGATCTCGATCTGTTCTCGGCAACGGGTCAGCCGCTGGTGCGGATCGCCGGCTTCCGTTTGCAGCGTGTCGGCAAAGGGGGCGCCAAGCGCGCCGCGAAACCCACCCCAGCCGCGAGCGCCGCGCCGGTCGAGGTCAACGGTCCATCGCTGGATGCCGTGTACGAAGTCGTTTGGCAGCCGCAAGCGATGCCCGTCCCGCGCTCGCTCGACACCGCCGGGACTTGGTTGCTCGTGAGTGAGCCCTCCGCCTTGTGCGACGAGCTTGCGCAGCGTTTGCGTCACGAAGGTCAGCGCGCCGTGATCGTCAACCCCGGCACGAATCCTCAACCGTTGGTCGACGATCGGGCGGTGGTCGATGGTTCGCAACCAAACGACTTTGCCCGGCTGCTGGGCGAGTTGACCGATGAGTTTCTGCCGCCGCTCGTGGGTGTCGTGCTACTGACGCCCGCGGGCGATTGCCAGACGTTGTTGCACATCACTCAGGCGTTGGGACGTGAGTCGCAGAACGATCCGCCGCAATTGTGGATCGTCACTCGCGACGCTGTAAGAGCGGTCGAAGGTGACGCCGTGACAGGCGTCGAGCAATCGCCGCTGTGGGGCTTGGCCGGAGTGGTCGCGGCCGAGAATCCCGAGTGGCGTGTGACACGCCTCGATTTCGACTCGACGAGCGACGGGGCATCGCAAGTCGCGCTCGTGATGAGCGAACTCACGGCGGCCGACATCGAAACGCAAGTCGCGTATCGTGGCGGCGAGCGGGTCGCGGCACGACTGCAACATCCCACGCCGCGCATCCCGGGCAAACTCACGCGCCCCACGGGACCGTTCCGATTGCGACTCAGCGAGTACGGCGTGCTCGAGAATTTGACGCTCGACACGATCGAACGCAAAGTCCCCGGCCCGGGCGAGATCGAAATCGCTGTCGACGCCGCCGGTCTGAACTTCCGTGACGTGCTCCGCGCACTCGGCATGTTGCAAGAGTACGAAGCTCCGCTGGGGATCACCTCGGCCGAGGTCGCGCCGTTCGGGTTCGAGTGTGCCGGTGTGGTCAGCGCCGTGGGACCGGGCGTCGAGGCGTGGCAAATTGGCCAGCCGGTGTTCGGCGTGGCGCTCGGCTCGCTTAGTTCGCACGTGATCACGCGCGCTAACCAGGTCACGGCTCGTCCCGCATCGTTGAGCCCGGTCGAGGCCGCGACGATTCCGCTCGCCTTTCTCACGGCGAGTTACGGTCTCGAAATGCTCGTCGGCTTGCAACCGGGTCAGCGTGTGCTGATCCACGCGGCTGCCGGGGGCGTCGGTCTGGCAGCGGTGCAAATCGCTCAGCGAGCCGGTGCCGAAGTTTGGGCGACGGCCAGCCCGGGCAAATGGGCATTGCTCCAGCGTCTCGGCGTCAAGCACGTGTTCAACTCGCGCACGACGGACTTCGGCGAACAGATTCGCGCCGCGGGTGGCGTCGACGTGGTGCTCAACAGTCTCAACGGCGACTTTATTCCGGCGAGCCTCGTCGCCTTGCGGCCAGGTGGCGCGTTCGTCGAGATCGGCAAGATCGGCATTCGCACAGCGGACGAGATGGCCCAAGAGCGGCCCGACGTGCGGTACTTTGCGTTCGATTTGGGCGAAGTCGAAGAACGCGAGCCGGGCATGATGGGGCGTCTACTCGAACAACTGACTCAGCGGTTCGTGCGCGGTGAGCTGCGCCCCCTCGAACACCAAACGCTCGACATCACTGCCGCGGTCGGCGCTTTCCGGCACATTGCCCAAGCCAAGCATCGTGGCAAAGTGGTGCTCACGCTGACCGAGAACGCGCATCGGCTCCACCTGCGCGACTCGGGCTGGTACGTCGTCACCGGTGGGCTGGGCTCGCTCGGGTTGCGCACGGCGGCGTGGCTCGTCGAGCGTGGCGCGAAACAGTTGCTGCTACTCGGGCGTCGTCCCCCGGACGCCGATCAGCGGCAAGCGCTCGCCGCGCTCTCAGCAAAGGGCGTGGAGATTCGCACCGCGGCGGTCAACGTGAGCGATCGCGCGGCCTTGTCGGCGGTGCTCTCCGACCTGCCCGGTCCATTGCACGGCGTGATCCACGCGGCCGGCGTGCTCGACGACGGCATGCTGCGGTCGCTCGATTGGTCGCGCTTTCAACGCGTGCTTGAGCCGAAAGTGCTCGGCGCTCGAAATCTGCACGAGCTGGCGCAAGGTCAGCCGCTCGACTTCTTCGTTTGCTTCTCGTCAGCCGCCGCACTGTTGGGTTCGCCCGGCCAAGGCAACTACGCCGCGGCGAATGCGTATCTCGACGCGCTCATGCAGCAACGCCGAGCCCAGGGTCTGCCGGGCTTGAGCGTGAACTGGGGACCTTGGGCCGAGTCGGGCATGGCGGCACGCTTGGACGAACGACAACGTCGACGCTTGGCCGACATGGGCCTGGGACTGATCGACGTCGCCGACGGCTTCGCGCTGCTCGAACGGCTCATCACCGGCGACACCACACAGGCCGCGGTGATGCCCATCGAGTGGTCGCGGTTCCTGCGCTACAACCGGTTCACGCCGTACTACGAACTCATCGCCACGCGACCCGTCGAGAATATGCCATCGGCGGCGAGTACCGTTTCACCGAATAAACCGGCACCGCAGCCGACTCCGCAGTCGGCTCCAATCGCGGCTCCCGCCGGGGGCATCGTGGCTCGGCTCGGCGCTCTGGCGGCGAGCGAACGACTCGGCGGCATGATCGACTTCCTGCGCACCGAGATCGCCGCGGTGCTCGGATTCGAGCCCAGTGCCATTTCGCCGCGCGGTCGGTTGTTCGACCTGGGCATGGACTCGCTCACGGCCGTCGAGTTGCTCAATCGTTTGAAGCGCGCCCTGAACGTCGAGTTGCCCACGACCTTGGCGTTCGATTATCCGACGGTCGAGGCGCTGGCGACGTTCTTGCTCGATCGATTGACGCTCGACACCGCCGCTCCGCCGTCGGCTCACGCCCCCGACACGCCGTTGGAATCGCAAGTCGAACAGTATTCGGATGCCGACATCGCAGCCCTCTTGGAACAAAAGTATGGCGACATGTTGAACGAGGGGAGTCGTTAATCGGCCATGAGTACCACCACGGCGAAGAACCTCACACCGCTACAGCAAGCGTTTCTGGCGCTCGAAAAAACGC
>JAEUIL010000880.1 GCA_016794255.1 Planctomycetaceae bacterium
CCCAGCTCCCACGGTGTAGTGCAACGACGCGCTGCGGAGCGGGACGTCGTTCAGGCACAGCACGCGCACTTCACCCGCCGCCAATCGCGGCTGATCTAGCTTTGCGAGCGGCTTGCCTTGCCGCAGATGTTGATCGATGAATAAACCGATCTCGGCCGGTGCCCAACCGGCCGGATGACCATGCGGCATATTGACGGTCACGCGGATCAACTTTTCGCTCTGGGGCTGCTCGAACGACTTCATATAGCTGTCGAGCGGGTAGGCAAAATCATTCGTGCCGTTGACGAACAGAATCGGCATCGAGACCGCGGGCAAATACTGCGACGGATCCCACAGTTTGGTCCAACGCTCACGCTCGGACGTCGACATCTTGGCAAAACGATCGAGCCACGCGCTATTCTCGTGCAGGAAGCCGCAGCCATACACCGGCACCGCGGCCTTGAAGCGGCTGTCGACCCCCGCCACGACGCAGGTTAGATAGCCGCCCCAGCTGATGCCGGTCACGCCGGTGCGCTCCGCATCGACTTCGGCAAAACTGCGGATCAACGAATGAGCGCGAATCGCAGCCGCCACGGCGTGATAGGGCCATTGTTCCTGCGGCGGCTTGGCAACACTGCCGAACTTTTCCTGATCGCCTTGGTCGGGGCCACCGTCAGCGAGCCGCGTGCGATTCTTGCGATCGTGGGCGTTTTGCCCCTCGACCGGTCGATAGCCGGCCGTGTCCATGGCGATCGCCGCATAGCCCCGTTTGGCCCACAACTCGACCCATTCGCGAAACGCCGTGCCGCCACCGCCGTGGATCAAGACCATCGCCGGGAACTTCTCGCCGTTGGCGGCCTTGCGACCGGCCAAGGTCGCTGGCGAGGCGTAGTAAGCGAACACACTCGTCGGCTTGCCGTCATACGCTTCGCCAACAAAACTCAGCGATCGCACAACCGATTTCTCGTCCAACCATGTGAACTGCGGCACCTCGCCCAATTCGTTCAGATTCCACGGCGTCGCAGCGGGCAGTTGCGCGGCTCGCGGAATGGGCTTGGCAAGGCAAATACCGGTGAGGGCCAAAGCGACGGTGAAGAGTAAGGTGCGACGCAGCATGTCAGTCTCAGCAAATGGTTACGGAATTGGCGTTTGAGCTTAAGTACGAAGCGCGACTATTCACCGACCTGCAATCGATCCCACAGCGAGACCGTTCCCCCGCCCCCCACGTGTCGCAAGATCACAAACGCTCGCCGAGCCCCCGCGGGCAACGCGAACTCGCCTTCGTACGTGGCCGGTGCGGGTTGTTTGTCCGCAGGAAAGGAATGGACGACGACGTCATCGGCGAACACTTCCAGCTTCCATGCGGGCGTTCCCACCGGCGTCGCAAACTTCAGCCGCAACTTCACTGGACCAGAGTCGTTGTTCGCGGCTCGCAGTTCACGGGCCAAATGCAAAGGCCGCGAACTCGTCGAGTACCCGTGAAACACGTTGGTGCGTCCATCGCTCGCCGCCCGAAACGTAGCGGGGCGATCATCATTGCCGCCGGACTGCAAAACGGTCCAGCCCATGAAGCTCGATGGCAGCGTAGGCTGCGGACGAGCTGCGGACCAGGTGAGCGTCGGCAACGCGAGCGGGACGCCGTCGGTCGGCAACTCCAGGAGCGGTCGCAACTCGATCAGTTGACGTGATACCGGGGCGGCGACCGGTTCTCCGCCCGAGACGGCAAACAGCCGTCCCTCGTGAACCGCGAGCGGACCAAACCACGGTTGTTCGTGGCTCCAAGAACGAACATACGAGCTATCGCGAATCGCGCCATTTTGGCCAACGAGCCACACTAGCTTGAGGCTGAAGAGCTTGTTCGCCGCGCGCTCGCTGATCGCCAGCAGCAAGTTCCCCGCCGTGTCCACCGCAGCGGCCTCGCACGCTCCCGGCAGTACTTGTTGCCATTTCAGCTCACCCGTCTGCCGCGAATATGCCAGCAGTTGCTCAGCGATTTGCAGGTAAACGTGGTCGCCACCCGAACCCAAGAGCCGGCAGAATTTTGAGTTGTCGGGCAGCACGCGTTGCCACACGAGCTGACCTGTTTCGATATCCACACACGACACACTGGGCACGCCCGGCTGAGTGACGATCGCACGCCCCTCGTCGATCAGTGGCGGATCGAATCGCACCGGCATCGAGCGCGAATCGTTGACACCCCACAGCCACGTTTGACGACGGAGCCAGCGGGGATTGCCCTCCAGATCGCAACCGATGATGCAGCCACCGCCGACGATCAACACCGTATCGCCTACCACGTGCGCCGACAGCGGCACCTCGCGCGTCCACACGTCTCGCAACTGGACGATCGGCTGTTGCGACACGACTTTGCCGGAACGGGGATCGTAATTCGTTAACAGCAACTGCAAGATGTCTTGCTGAACCTGTTGCACCGTCACTGCGGCGACTCGCCCGGTAAGCACGAGTGGGTCCGACGCCACGATCTCGTTCTTCGGGGACCGCCAACGCAAGTCGCCGGTGGCGTTATCGAGGGCGATCAACTCGGGTCCCCAAGCGGCAATGCGCCGCGCGAACGTAACGGGGCCCGCGACCAACGGCCGCATGGCGACGAGCGGCCAACTATGCGTTCGACCGTGATCGGCATCCATCGGACGTTGCCAGATGCGCTCGCCCTTGTCGAGTGAGAATGCCGCCACGGCGAAACGTGAATTAACGAGCAGATTCGGGGGGGCAATCACAACCGACGTTTGAGCGCCCAACTCGTCAAGATCGCGGCGAGCAAAGCTCGCGGGGTCGCGGCCTGCCGTGCCGTCGATTACGCCCGTCTTTACTGCTGCAAACACGCTGGGCTTCGGCAGGGACGCGAGCGGTGCCATCGCATCGGGTTCGCTCAGATCGTCCACCACATTTCGCTCGGCTCCGCGCAGCGACTCTTGTACCAACCGTTCAAACGCGACCGCTGGTAAATCGACATCGCCCAATCGCACGTCGCCAGTCACGGGCACGCCTTCGAGCCGGCCATTCATGGCAGCCACGAGCCGCAGTCGTGCCGCGAGTGCCGGCCCCGTCTGGAGCGAGACTCCGTTCAACGCGGCGCGGTAAAACGCCTCGGCTCGTCGTAAATCACCGGTCGACAGCGCTCGGTCACCCAGCCAGACCTGCGCCTCGGCCGCGGCGGTGGTCGAATGAAACTGAGTCGTCAATGCCTGCATCACGCGGGCATCCGCCTCGACGGCCGCTTGACGCAATCGCAACTCGGCGAGTTGACCGAAGTCGCTTTGCATCGTGCGCGCAAGCTCGGGATGGTCGCGCATCGCCAGGGCAACGGCGTTCGGCAGCGAGACGAGCAACTCGGGATCGCGGGTATTGGGTAGCAAACCGATGGCTTGCTCGGCG
>JAEUIL010000886.1 GCA_016794255.1 Planctomycetaceae bacterium
CGTGACGAGCGCCTCGTGGGCATCTTTGACGAGCACCCAATTTTCAGGTGCGTTTCGGACAACTGTTGTTGAGCCGTCGGTTCGCTGTCGAATTTGCTCACCCTCACCGGCGACGGCGTTGAAATACTTTCCTTCGCGACGCTCAGCCCACGTGAAGTCGCCGGTGTACTTGCGGTTTTTCAGTATCTCTCGGACGCTTCCCAATTCCCACTTCCCGCCGCGTGGGCTCGGGATGCCCTTCAGATTCAAGACTTCGGCGAGTGAGCGAAGGCCGATGTCCTTTCCGGCGTACTCACTAAACAGCCATTTGAGTGTCTGCACCTTCACCGGATCATCGGACGCGACAAGTGTCACGTGCCACGATCGGGGCTTGGCAAATTCTTCACCGTTCCGCACTCGTTGCCGGTGCTCGCCACGCTCGTCGACTAGCATTTTGTCGTACCCATACGGTGCGGCTTGTCCACACAGGAAACCGTTTCTGGCGTTGGTGAGTTGCCCACGAATAGTGTTGCGTGATAGATCGTGTAAGAACTGGTGTTTCGCCTCTTGCCCGATGGTGAACATCATGCGGCCGGTGAAGGTCGACAAGTCCACCGGCCCGCTTTTCAGCGTCACGAGTCCGACGCCGTTCTCGATGAGGGCTTGCACGAAGCTACCCGTTTTGAAGCTGTTCGCTCGGGAGAAGCGATCTTGGTCCCAACAGAGGATGAATTGAAAGTCTCGCCGCGTCGCGTCGGCCAACATGCGGTTGAAGCCGGGGCGATCAGCGTCACCGGAGATACCATCGTCTTGATAAAACCGGACGATGGTGTAGCCGTTGTCGGCCGCGTAGCGTTCAATCTCAGCACGTTGATCGGCGAGACTCTTCTCTTGCTTCTCAGTCGATCGGCGGAGATAAGCGGCCGCGCGTAGTAGAGCACGCGCACTCTTTGTAGAATGTGCCATTAGCTGGGCTCCCTGGGGAACATCAGGTAGTTCAGTAAGAGCCGCCGGGCGAGTACCAATCGCCCGGCGGTTCGTTTCTTCAGCTCGCGATTCTAGCGGGCGTGCGATTCATATTGCAAGCAAGTTCTTGTAGGGCTAACTTTTCTCCGTTATCGAAAAACTTGATTGACAGAAAAGATGAAAGTGCCTAGAGTATGGGTGACACACATTTACGACATGCGAGAAATGACATGAAGCGATTGAAAGAGAAGTTGAAAAGGACGCCGTTTCTGGTCGTTGACGTGTCTAACGGCACGCTCGCGCTAGTCGAGCGGAACAAGGCGGCGAGCATTATCAGCGAGCGGCCAGCCGGGACGTACATGATGGATTTGCTGAGGGGTGCCGAGAACTTCCAGAGCCTCAACGGCTCGGAGGACAGGCTATTCAGCGTTGGCGACCTTGCGGTTATCGGCGGGCAGCAACTCGCGACGATCAACGATTGGCTAAGGGGTGGATACATTCAGTGCTCTGTTCGACCGTCGGCCGGTTCGGGTCGCGGCAGAGAACGTAAGGCAAGTTTTGAAGATGCCTTTGTCTGCGGCACGATCGGTGCTCTGCGTCGCGCCGGCGTCGCGTTGTCGGCGTTGGCTGGCTTGAAGGAATTGTTACAGGATCAAGTCTCGCACGCGAAGGCGTCCAGGAAGTAAAGCGACGGCGACTTGGCGGACTCTTTTTCAAGTGAAGGATGGTGAACTGTGGTACGTAGAAACGTGACGCGGCCGATGCCGGTCAATCACTCGTTCCAAATGGCAATGGAAGCGTTCACCGCGATCGTCGCGGCGTTGCCCGATCGCGCTCGGCCTGTTCGACTAGAACGCTGCCGGTGGTGCGGATGGGCGTTACTCGGCGTTGCAACGAACGAAGTCGACGTGTGGTTTCAAGATTACAAGCTGGTGTACGAGTGGTGGACCGAAGATGGCACTTTCACCGGCAAGCCGATCACCGATCCTCTCCGGATTTGCCCGGCTGTCGACCACAACGGCAAGCCGCTTCTCGCGGCCGTTGGCATTGATTTGAGTGGCCCACCGAAGCGCGTGAACTGCGCGAAGATCGAGTGCAGTTGTGGCGAAGTCCACAAGTTTCACTCGCGATAGAACTAAGCGAACTGTCTGAAAAACTTGATTGCTGAACCGCCGGGATGAGCACGGTGCCAACCACGTTGGAGGTTGGCCCGCGTTCTCTTTGATGGTGGTCAGCAACAATGCCTAGCGAACAAGTTGAACAGGGCGTTACCTGGGAGTTTATTGAGCCGACGCGATCTTGCGCGCCGATCGCTCACAACGTCGAAGAAACGAAAATCTGTTTCGTCGACTTAATCCTCGCCGCCATTCTTGCGGAAGAGGACGCCGAGAATGAGTAGGCTAACGGTCGAGTCTTACGCGGCGCAAAAGCGCCTGCCGCCCTCTCTTCTCCAAGACCTGCGAGTTCGCAATTATGGCGGCGGGATTCTTATCCCCTACGCCAGTCGCAATGACGGCGTGCCCGTGCGAAGTAGGCATCGCCTCGTCAACGAAAAAGGCCGTCGGGCGTTTCGTTGGTTGACGCCGAAGGGCAAGGCGAAGCAAGCGACCACCGCACCCTACGGTATCGGCTGGCAGTTCAATGGTGAACTTGCCTTGCCCACCGGCACGTTACTTCTTGTCGAGGGCGAGAGCGACACCCAAACGGCGGCGCTGCACGACGTTCGCGCGCTCGGCATACCCGGCGCGGCGATGGCGGCGTGCTTGAATTTGATCGACCTCGCCGGTACGGATCACGTCATCATCATTCGAGAACCGGGCAAGGGCGGCGAGACGTTCGTTGAACAACTCGCCCATCGTCTCGGGGCGATCGCCTTCACCGGCAAGGTGTCCTTCATCACCCTGCCCGCGAAAGACTTGAACGAACTGCATTGTAAGTTGTACGCCGAGCACGGGGCCGACGCTTGCCGCGATCCGTTCTTGGCCGCGTTGCGGGCAGCAATCGACGCGGCGACGCCGTTGCCAATTAAGCACGCCGCGAAGCGTGAGCGCAAGCCGCCGCCGGTGGCCGTCGATGTTGGCCGCGTCGACCTGCGATCGCTCATCACCGGCGAGCTTGGCGAAGCTGACCGCGACGGTCGGTGGCTTTGTCCGTTTCACGATGACGCAAAGCCGAGTCTCAGCACCTTCACCGGCCGCGATCGCAAAGAGCGGTTTAAGTGCCACTCATGCGGCGCGAAAGGCGACGCGATCGAGTGGGTGACGAAGCGAAAGGGGCTCAGTTTTAACCAAGCGGCCGAGTTGCTGGGGCTGATCGAAGCGGAGCCGGTGAAGGTGAACATCAGACGAGCGGAGCAAGCAACAATGGCCGGTAAGAGTGACGAGCAGGCAGAAGTTGAGTTGAAGCGTGACCAAGAGCTTGACGCGATGGCCGAGCGTGGCGAGTACCCGCCCGGTCATCAACTCATCACTAACTGTGACATTGCGGCGATCGTTGGCGTTGACGCGAACGGGAAGCCGAAGCAACAACCGCCGTTGCGGCTTGAGCTACTCGACCAAGAGATTGCGAAGATCACCCGCCGGTGGCCGCGATCGTGCTCGGGGCTGTTGTTCGCGGTTGAGAAGGGCGAACCCGTGTTCCTTGACTCGGCCGACTCGCTGTTCGGCTGGCTCCACAAGTTCGGCCCGGTTGAATGGCACGGGGGCGTTGGCTACGTGCCGAAAAGGGAATACTTCCAGCATGTACGACGAACGGCAAGACTGTACGCCGCGATTGAGCGAACGCCGCACGAGCCGCAGATGGAAAACCGGTTCTATCTCTGCGACATGCCGAAGGTTGACGGCGAAGGGTCGCGGATCGGCGAACGGCTGGGCGAGTTGCTCGACATGTTCTGCCCGCTCACGCCCGCGGATCGTGAGTTGATCCTCGCCATGTTTGCGACGGCCATTTGGGGCGGGCCAGCGGGCTCGCGTCCGTGCTTCGTCATCAGTGCCCCAAGCGGTCGCGGTGCCGGTAAGACGAGCTTGTCACAAGCAGTGTCGCAACTGGTGGGCGGTCACTTCGCCGTCTCGCCGGGCGAACCGTTCGATCAGTTGATGCACCGCCTGTTGTCACCGGCGGCGATGAGCACCCGGATCGGACTGATTGACAATCTGAAGGCGGCGAAGTGGTCATGGGGGCAGCTTGAGGGGCTCATCACAGCCTCGCGAATCAGCGGAAAGCGACTTTGGGCCGGTGAGGGCTGGCGAGAGAACACGATGCTTTGGATCGTCACGGCGAACTCGCCGCAGTTCTCGGCCGACATCGCATCACGGTCGGTTGAGATACGACTCGCGGAGCCGGTGAGACAGTCGGGGTGGAACGAACGGTTGAGCTGCTTCATTGAGTCGTATCGAAGCGAGATCATCGCGGACCTTGTGCGGTTCCTGCGGTCGCCGAAGCAAGACACGGGCAAGCTAAGCCGCTGGGCGAGCTTCGACGGTGAGGTCATTGCGAGACTCGCGGACCCGGCCGGTGTGATGAGGATTATCGAAGACCGCCGCAAGGTGAGCGACGTGGAAGTCGACGAGGCCAGCCTCATTCAAACGCTTGTTCGGGACAAGCTCGAAGACCTTCACTGCGACACCGATTCTTGTCACATCTTCATCCCGTCATCTGTCATGGCGGGGTGGGTGAGTGAAGCGATCGGCGAGCGACTCAGCGTGGTAGCAGCGTGCAGACGCCTCTCTCAGGGGATAGATGAGGGCAAAATTTGTCAGCTCTGCCAGATGCGTGACACAAGAGGGCGTCGCGGGTTCAAGTTCTTCGGTGACATCGGTGACGATACGGAAGCCGTTACGTTGTACGACCTTGGGGAAAGAATCGCTAACCGGTTTAGAGCTTGATTTGTCGCTTTGTCACATTTGTCAGATGTTTTAATAAGTCTAAGAGGGAGTAGTGTTTTATGTGTAGTACGCACTGTAGAGAGGGAACTTCTGACCCTATCTGCCAAGTGTCAAATGTGACAAATGGCAGGTTGCAGACGGCGGCGATGGGGACGCGGGCGGGGAAGTGTCGCGGCCAATTGGGCAAAACTCGCGCGCTCGTGGCACTCGAATCATCCACCCCACCGGCCACCCTAAAACGGTCGCCGGTGTCAGTCGCGTCACCACCCAACCAACACCTGCGACCAACTCGGGGGGTGTGCCATGGGTGCTAACCCGGGAAACCGCAACAGTATGCGGCACGGATGCCGCGCTTACCTAGCATCCGGTGCGTTGCCCAAGGGCTCGTCATACGTTCGCCGACTGTTGCTCGCCTTCCGCACCGAAATGGAAACGGCCGTAGTGCAGAAAACGGGCGGTTTAACGCCATATCAAGCCGCTTTAATCCAATCTGCGGTTCGGCATGAAGCTCGCGCACTGCTACTTCAGCGCTGGTTAAAGACGAGCATCGACACACTGAGTGTCGCCGACAAGCTCGCGTTCCTGCGCGACATATCGGCCGCCACCGGCTCGCGTGACACCTGCTTGCGACAGGCTGGGCTCGACCGAACCGACAGCGCCAAGACCACGCTCGATGCGTTGTACAACGTCGGTGGCAACGTCACGGAATACGAGCCCGACGACACCACACCGCCACCGGCTGCACCATCGCCGTCACCTTCCACACCGGCCACAGAGGGCTCGACAGATGCCTAGGGAACGCCGCAAAAAACGACGCTGCGCTACGTGCAACCGGAAAATGTATTCGATTGCGCTCATTTGCTCGACATGTCACGCCCACACCGCAGCAAAAAAGGCCGACGTTCGCTGCGCCTACTGCAACACGCCGCTTCGCAACTCGTGGAGCAAAATTTGCAGAAAAAAAGAATGTGCGCGACTCGCCTCAGCCGCGCGGCGAGCCGCAGCCATTGCGGCGGGCATCAAGCCCGGTCGCTCATACGAACCAACGCAAGAAGAAATCGCCGCAGCGTGTCGCGAGATAAAAGAGCGATGGTCCGACGAAGACGAACGCTTCCGGCGCGGTGTGAAGATCGATGACGACGATCTAGAAATTCCCATGTTTACAGTTCATATCAACAAACGAGGATCAATAACATGCACGTAGTTCAACTGCACGGGATACTCGCCGCGCGGCCTCGTGCGAACCGCCCGGTACTGCCCTTTAAGGTAACGCTGAGAGTCGCCGGTGCGTCGGTCGACCCTTGGCCCGCCGCTGCGACGGCAGCCGTGTTGCTCGCCGGTGGATCGCCAGCCCTCGATTCACCGGCCGAGCAACTCGACGAGTTGATCGCTCACGCCGTCACCTTGGCCGACATCGGTGTCATCGACGCTGAACAATTCGAGGCGACGATGCACGAAGTGATCGACGAAGTGATTGAATGGGCGTCGGCGGCACAGAGCAACTAATTCGCATGTCTCAACCTTCACAACAAACGCTGCTGGCGATGCAGAAAGACCCCGCGGTCTTTCGTCAGCACTTGCTCGTCGATTGCCCGCGCGGAGCCATCCCGTTGTCGTCGATTGAAAACACTTTTCAACGCGACTCGTTTGCTGGCACAGACGGCGGCTGGCTTCGCGCGTGCGGTCGATCATCGACCGCTGGTTGCTCCCGAGCATGGATCGAGCGGCCCCGTGGTCACTCCAAGACCACCGACCAAGCAGTGATGGCAACCTTCGCGTTGTTCGCTTCGGTCCGCCGCTTGTCCGGCATCGCGTGTGCCGCCGACAGTGACCAAGCGTCACTACTTCGCGACGCGATCGCCAAGCTCGTCTCGCTCAACCCGTGGCTCGCCGAGTTGCTCGACGTTGGCAAGCTGAAGATCACCAATCGCCACACCGGCAGTGAGCTTCGCATCATCAGCTCGGACGCCGCATCAAGCTACGGTTTGACACCTAACTTCGTGATCGCCGACGAAGTGACGCATTGGGGCTCGCGTGACTTGTGGGACAGCTTGCTCTCGTCGTGTGCCAAGCGATCCGACTCGATGTTGGTCGCGATCAGCAACGCCGGGTGGGTCGACAGTTGGCAGTATGAGTTGCGTGAGAAGGTTCGCACTTCACCGGGCTGGTACTTCAACAGCTTGGACGGCCCCCAAGCGTCATGGATCACGCCAGCAACTCTTGACGAGCAACGGCACCTTTTGCCCACCATCGCGTTTGAACGCCTATGGCTCAACCGTTGGGCATCCGGCTCCGGTGACGCGATCGCCGCTTCCGACCTAGATTCATCACTCAACCTCACCGGACCCTCGCACCCCGAACCGCACACGCTCTACTTCGCGGGACTCGACATCGGGCTCTCTCGCGACTCGTCTGCACTGGCTATCGTCGGCATCCACGTCGGCGGCACGGATCGCGTTGCACGCCAATCGACAAAGGCCCGTGACCCGGTTCAAGCCGCAATGGTCGAGATGGGTTTGCTCGATGCTGCCGACGAGCGGGAGTACGACGAGCACCACACCCAAGGCACCGGGCGATTGAAGCTCGCCGACTTGCATCTCTGGAAGCCCACACGCGGCACCAAGCTCGACTTGTCGACGGTTGAGAGCACTATCGTCGCCGCTCACTCGCGATTTAACCTCGCGGCACTGTGCTTCGACCCGTGGCAGTGCGAGCTACTTGCCCAACGTGCAACCGCCGCCGGTGTGCCTTGCTCGCCGGTCCCCTTCACCGGCCCGAACTGCGTGGCAATGGCGTCGGCAGTGCTCGAAAACTTCGCCGAGCGTCGCATCGACTTGTACGCACACGCTCAACTCGTCGCTGACTTACGAGCCCTTCGCGTCACCGAAAAGAGCTACGGCTGTCGGCTCACGTCACCACGCGGCCCCGACGGTCACGGCGACACCGCAACAGCCCTTGCCCTCGCACTACTCGCCGCTCGTCGCTTCGCGGGCAACGTCGCTCGCCATGTCACCGGCGAACTCGTCTGTTATCCCTAACAAGGAACCAATACCGATGACTCTCAAAGAACTCACCGACTCGATCGTTGCCCGTGCCAGTGGCGACATCACCGCAAACGGCGACAAGCTCATCGCCACCGGCGACGCGATCAAGTCGACCGCAACCACACAGGCCGAGGGCACGGTGCTCGAATTCGAGGCGATCGTCACGAGCACCCGCAAGGATCGCGACGGCGACGTGCTCGAATGCAAGGGCTGCAACGTCGATCCGGCCGCGCCGCTCTTGTGGCAGCATGACCCGCAACAGCCCATCGGCAAGTTGCTGGAAGTGACCGAGCGATCGAATGACAAGATCGTCGCCAAATTCGCGATCGCCGACACCGAACTAGGCCGCGACGCCGCCGAACTGGTGAAGCTCGGCGCTCTTCGCATCTCGCACGGGTTTCGACCGCTCGACTTCCAACCGATCGGTGGAAAGGGCAACGGCGTTCACGTGAAGTCGTGGGAGATGTACGAAGTCTCGCTCGTCAGCATCCCGAGCAACGTCGACGCGATTATCACGGCGTTCAATGCGAACAAGTTTACCAGCAACACCATCAAAAGTTGGGCGAGCACTTTGCAGCCCGCTCAAACTCAAAAGACGGAGACCGAAGAAATGGCCGCGACCACAACCGATACCAAGACGACCACCAACCCCGCACCGGCGACCGTGTTCGGCGGCGGCAGCCCGCGAGTCAAGGCCCCGAGCGAACGCTACAGCAACACCAAGAGCACCGGCAAGCATGTTCGCACGGGTGAGGCTGTGAAAGACTTCGCAGGCCGCGACGTTCTCTTGCCGAGCGAAGCCGAGCTCGCCAAGGCTGGCGTGCTGTTCAAGAAGCTCGCCATGAAATCGGGCCAGTTCAACATCACCTTGAACGAGCACGAACGCGAGCTGTTCGCCGAGATGATCGAGAAGGATGCGTGGTGCGGCGACTTCGGCGGCAGCTATGAGACGAGCGTGACCGGCGATCGCGTCAAAGCCCTGTTGAGCGATGGCACCAGCGGCGGCACCGAAATCAATCCGGTGTGGTTCGACGATATGGTTGTCCAGTTCCCCTTGCTCCACAGCGAGTTGCTCCCCTACGTCGACAACCGAAGCGTGCCGCGTGGCAGCTCGATTGAAACGGCGTCCGTCGGCAACCCGAGCGTCGCGTGGGGCACTGCCGAAGGCACGGCCATCAACCTCTTTGATACCGCGTCGCTCGTCGCCGACATCAACACTTCGATTCACCCGGTCCAGGTCGGGCTCGAAGTCGGTCGCGACTTGCTCGCCGATGCTGCGGTCGATGTCGGCCGCGTACTGGTCGAGAACATCGGTCAAAAGATGCTCTCCGAACTCGACAACGTGGTTGCAAACGGCAACGGCACCGATCGCCCCGAGGGCATCTTCACCGCATCGGGACTCAGCACGCCGGGCTCGACCAATGGCAACGGTGGCCCGATCACCGTTGCAGACCTTGAATCGCTGATCTTCAGCGTCGGCAAGCAGTACCGCAACCCGTCGATGCGTTGCCGCTTCATCTTCAACGACACGGTTTACCGCCGCTGCCGTGGTATCCAAGTCGGCACCAGCGATCAACGCCGCGTGCTCGGGATGGATCATCAGTCGTACATGCTGCTTGAGCATGGCGTGAGCATTCAGAACGATATCGCGAACACGAAGATGGCGTTCGGAGCCCTTGCGAAGTACCGCCTCTACCGCCGCGCCGGCATGGAACAACGGTTTATTGACGGTGGCGCGACGCTCGCCCGCAAGAATTGCGTGTTGCTCATCGTCCGCGGTCGCTTCGGCGGCAAAGTCATGGACGCCGGCGCGTTTGCCAAGATCACCGACGCCCAAACCTAAGCGTCGGTTGGCTCAATTCCTTGTCTTTCGTTGGAGATGATTGCAATGAGTACCGTGTTAGAGATTGAAGTCGACGGCGAGCAAAACGAAACCCTGTTTTTCCTGCCGTTGCAGCGTCGCATCCGGGGCCGATTCGACATCAACCGTTGTGGTGAACCACTCGCGCGGCTCAAGTCGCGTGAGTGGCCCGCACCTATCCCCGGCCAGCGTCT
>JAEUIL010000083.1 GCA_016794255.1 Planctomycetaceae bacterium
CGGTCTGAAGCATGCGAATCACCAAGATTTATACCCTGCATGGTCCCAACGTCTGGTCCCGGTCGCCGGTGCTCGAAGCGTGGGTCGATCTGGAAGAGCTCAAAGAGGCTCCGTCCGACTCGGTGCCCGGGTTCAACGACCGGCTCATGAGTTGGTTGCCGACGATGATCGAGCATCGCTGCAGCATCGGCGAGCGCGGCGGGTTCTTCGAGCGGTTGCGACGCGGCACGTACCCCGCGCACATCATGGAGCACGTGACGCTCGAACTATCGACGCTCGCCGGCAGCGACGTCGGCTTCGGTCGGGCGCGCGAAACCAATGTCGAGGGGATCTTCAAGGTCGCGGTCAAGTTCGAGGAAGAATCGCTCGGTCGGATGTGTCTGCGCGAGGGGCTCGATCTGGTGCTCGCGGCGTATTATGACCGCCCCTACGATGTGCAAGATACGATCAAGCGTCTCAAAGAACACGCCAATCTCGTGCTGTTCGGTCCCAGCACCGGGGCGATCGTCCGCGCGGCGCGCACTCGCGGCATTCCGGTGCGGCGGCTCGACTCGGGCAGTCTCGTACAACTCGGCTACGGCGCAAAACAGCATCGCATTCGGATGGCCGAGACCGACAAGACCAGCGCCATTGCCGAGGCGATCGCGCAGGACAAAGACGTCACGAAACACATGCTGCGGCAGGTCGGTCTGCCCGTGCCCGAGGGGCGCGTGGTCGAGGGGCCCGACGATGCTTGGCAGGCGGCGCAAGATATTGGCGTCCCCGTGGTCGTCAAGCCGACGAACGCCAATCACGGCCGCGGCGTGACGATCAATCTGTGTACCAAAGAACAGATCATGAAGGCGTATCAGGTCGCACTGCCCGAGGGTGACGGCGTGATGGTCGAGCAGTTCGCGGTGGGTGGCGAGCATCGGCTGCTTGTGGTCGATGGCAAGATGGTCGCGGCGTCCAAGGGTGAGCCCGAGCAAGTCACCGGCGATGGCGTGCACACGATTCGCCAACTGGTCGACGAGTTGAACGCCGATCCGCGCCGCGGCGACGATTGGGCCAGCCTGCTGTGCAAGGTCGAGATCGATGCCGTGGCGCTGCTGATGCTCGAAGGACAAGGTTACACGCCCGACTCGGTGCCCGACGCAGGCACGACGGTCCTGATCCATCACAATGGCGAGTTGCTCACCGATGTGACCGACGAAGTTCATCCCGAGTGTGCGCAGGCGGCAGTGCTCGCGGCCCGCATCGTGGGACTCGACATCGCTGGCATCGACATGATCGCCCGCGATATTGGTCAGCCGTTGCGTGAGCAGCGCGGCATGATCGTCGAGGTGAACGCGGGCCCCGGTCTGCGGATGCACCTCGAGCCGCAACATGGCAAGCCGCGCCCGGTCGCCGAGGCGATTGTCGCTACGTTGTTCGACGAAGGCGAAACGGGCCGAATTCCGATCGTGTCGATCACCGGCACCAACGGCAAGACGATCGTCACGCAGCTCATTGCCCATGTCTTGCGCGAGGTTCACGACTGTCTCGGCGTCGCCACGAGCGATGGCATTCAGGTCGGTGAACATTGGCTGGCCGAGGGAGAATGCACCGGGCCGAAAAGCGCTCGCGCCGTGCTGTTGCATCCCGATGTCGAGGCGGCCGTGCTCGAGACTTCGCGCGGCGGCATTCTCCGTGGCGGGCTCGGCTTCGATCAATGTGACATCGCGGTGGTCACCAACATTGGCGAGGGTGACCGCGTCGGACAACACGATATCGAGTCGGCCGAGCGGATGGTGTTCGTCAAACGGTCGGTGGTCGATGTCGTCGCACCGCAGGTGGGCGTGGCGGTGCTCAACGCTCAAGACGCGCTCGTCGCCTCGATGGCGCAATACAGCCGTGGGCTGGTCACGTTTTTTGCCGACGCCGCCGACGAGCCGTTGATCGTCGAGCATCGCGCGGCCGGCAAGCGCGCCGTGATCATCAAAGCGGGTCAGATCGTACTGGCCGACGGAGCCGCCGAGACCGTGCTCGTGTCGCTGGCTCAGATCCCCGCCACGTTCGAGGGACGCGTGCGATTCCAGGTGCAAAACGTGCTCGCGGCGGTGGGTGCACTGTGGGCCATGAACGTCCCGCCCGCGAAGATCGTCGCCGGGTTGGAATCGTTCCAGATCGAGCCCGAGCGGACCGGCGGTCGACTGAACATCGTCGAGCGCGACGGGGCGACGCTGCTGCTCGATCATTGCCACAATGTCTCGGCATTGCGGGCGTTGATCGCGGCTCTCGAAGTGATTCCGCATCAGAAGCGGACCGTCGTCTATTCGGCTCCCGGTGATCGCCGCAATCTCGACCTCGTGCAACAGGGCGAGTTACTCGGTGCGAACTTTGATCGCGTGATTGTCTACGATCATGAAGATTCGCACGATCGACCCGTGGGCGAAATTCCACTTCTGATCAAGCAGGGTCTCGACCGCGGCGGTCGGGTGCAGCAAGTCATCGAGGCCGAGAATTTTGAGCAAGGGCTGCGAGCCGCCTGGACCGGTCGCACGGCCGGCGAGTTGATCGTCGTGCAAACCGGGGTCGTGACTTCGGCGCTGGAAACCGCACTTGGCGTGCTTGGTTTGCGGCAAGGCGTGAATGTGGCGTAGTCGACCGTATTGACGGTAGCTGCCGTGTGCCATGTCCACGTCCTCGTGGACATACTTTTCTGACGGGACACATGGCCACGAAGACGTGGCCATGGCACACGCATAAATTTGGAGTGAGTGGCGTTCAACCAAATGGCCAGTCCGCACCACCCCGCGTGTATTCACGCGGGGCTAATTGAGTTCTACAACTCTTTCACGGCGGTCATCAATTCCATGATCGCCTTCTTGCCGTCGCCGTAGTACATCAGCGCGTTGTCGGCGGCGAAGAGCGGATTGGGAATGCCCGCGAAACCGGGACTCAGGCTGCGTTTGATGATCACCACTGTGCGCGCTTGATCCACATTCAAGATCGGCATGCCCGCGATGGGGCTCTTCGGATCGGTGCGTGCGAGCGGATTGACCACGTCGTTCGCGCCGATCACCACCGCCACGTCGGTCTCGGCAAACTGCGGATTGATCTCGTCCATCTCTTTCATCTGATCGTACGGCACGTTCGCCTCGGCGAGCAGCACGTTCATGTGTCCCGGCATGCGACCGGCCACGGGATGAATGGCGTACAGTACCTCGCAACCTCGGGCTTGCAACAGGTTCGCCAGATCACGCACCGCGTGCTGCGCTTGAGCGACGGCGAGACCGTAGCCGGGCACGATCACCACCTTACGGGCCGAGTCGAACAAGATCGCGATCTCTTCGGCGCTCGCCCCTTTGACCTTGGCATAGACATCGCCCGCCGCGACCTTGGGACCACCGCCCGCGCCGACGCCGAACAGCACATTGACCAGCGAGCGATTCATCGCCTTACACATGATTTGCGAGAGGATGATGCCCGACGCTCCGACGAGCGAGCCGGAAATAATGAGACAGTTGTTGTCGATCACGAAGCCGGTCGCGGCGGCGGCGAGCCCCGAGTATGAATTGAGCAAGCAGATCACGACCGGCATGTCCGCCCCGCCGATGGGCACCGTCAGCAACACGCCCAAGACCGACGCGACGAGCACGATCAGCCAATAGGCCGCGACCGATTCGGGCACCGCCGCTTGCCAGATGCAGAGCGCCACCGTCACCGACGCGAGCAGAGCGTTGAGCGGTTGTTGGCCGTTGAAGCTCCAGGGCTTGTCGAAACCTTTGATCTCTTGCAGTTTGGCAAAGGCGATGAACGAACCCCAGAACGTGACCGCACCGATGAGGCCGGACAAAGCCGTGGCAATGATCGTTTGGCCGAACGGCGCGATCGCGTGACCTTGCGCCAGCGACTGATGCAATTCCGCTCCGCCCACGAGCAGCGACGCCGCGCCGCCAAAGCCGTTCAACAGCCCAACCATCTGCGGCATGGCGGTCATTTGCACCTTGAGGGCCATGATCGCGCCGATGACCGTGCCCACGGCGATGCCGGCGAAAATGAGCGTGTAGTTGATCGGTCCGCCGCTCGCAAACCGCTCGGTGATCGGCTTCTCGAACAGCGCGGCGCCGATGGCGATGGCCATGCCGAGAGCGCCGAGCAGATTCCCCTTCACTGCCGTGCGCGGATGCGCGAGATACTTGAACGCGACGATGAACAACGTCGCCGCGATGAGATACGTCAGATTGATCCAACCGTTCATGCGAACTCCTCACTCGTGGGTTCTCATCACTAGCCACCAACCACAAACCACTCCGCCTCACTATTTTCGCTTGAACATGGCCAACATCCGATGCGTGACCATGAACCCGCCGACGACGTTGATCGTGGCGAAGACGACGGCCAGAAAACCGAGCGTGCCGGTCAACCCGGTCGCCATCGAGCCGAGCACGACCATCGCGCCGAGCACGGTAATGCCGCTGACGGCGTTCGAGCCGCTGGTCAATGGCGTGTGCAAGATCGGCGGTACTTTCGTGATCACTTCGAAGCCGACCCACATGGCCAGCACAAAGACCGTGAGCGAGGTGATGAACGTTTCCATGTCGGATTCCTCATAAAGCCGCGACCCGTGGTCGCGGTGTGAACGGATTAGGGGCCAGCGTAGAGTGTCCAGAACCACAAATCTGCCGAAGCCATGTCGTGCTTTCCGGGCGTAAACGACTTCGACTTCCAATTCGCCGGGGCGATGCGAAAGTCTTCGGCACCATTCATCCAGCTCGTCACGGCGCTGCGAAACTCCCGAATCGCGTCGATCGTAAACTCCAGTATTGCGATGTCACCATCTCTTCTCAGGTACATTCTCTTGAGCTCAATCTGCTCAGACACCAACAACAGACGCATTCGTTTGCAAAGACGCGGCCAGATGTCAGGCGGATCGAGCGTCAGATTTCGACGAGACGGCACCCCTTCGGCAATCATCTCATCGATCGCATGCAGGAGAATAGGCTTGGCGGCATCTCTTCCCCAAAAATGTAGACTTCTTGAACACTCCGACAACTTTTTGTCTGTGGTTTCCCAACAGGAAATCTCAACGTTTGCAAACTCCCGTTTCATATTGATTTCCGCAAACACCCCACCCATCTCCACCGCGACCACCGGTCGAAGCGTTACGTCAATCGCGGATGCACAACCTTGCCGCCACGACTGACCAGTGTTTCCTTCGTGATCTCGTCTTCCAGATCGAACTTGAACTGACCATCCTTGACCAAATGCAACAACAACGTCGTGATGTTCTTGGCGTACATCTGACTCGCGTGGTACGGCACCGTCGCGGGGAGGTTCACCGGTCCGAGAATCTTCACGCCGCCGACATCGATCGTCTGACCGGCCTGGGTCAACTCGCAGTTCCCGCTCCGCTCGGCCGCTAGATCGACGATCACCGAACCGGGCGCCATCGCCGCGACCATCTCTTTCGTAACCAGGATCGGCGCTTTCTTGCCGGGTATCGCGGCCGTCGTGATCACCACATCGTTCGCCGCCACGGCTTGGTGCATCAACTCGCGTTGCCGTCGCAATGTGTTCTCGTCTTGCTCTTTGGCGTAGCCCCCTTGATCTTGAGCGCCGGCGGTATCAAGCGGCAACTCCAAGAACTTCGCTCCCAACGATTGAATCTGCTCCTTCACCGCAGGTCGCACGTCATACGCTTCGACCACCGCGCCGAGTCGCCGAGCTGACGCGATCGCCTGCAAACCGGCCACGCCCGCGCCGACGATCAACGCCTTGGCGGGCGAAATGGTCCCGGCCGCGGTCATCATCATCGGAAACATTTTCGGCAACGCGTCGGCTGCGAGCAGTACGGCTTTGTAACCGGCGATCGTCGCCATGCTCGAAAGCGCGTCCATGCTTTGGGCCCGCGTGATGCGCGGAATCAGTTCCATCGAGAACTGCACCGCACCGCGAGCCGCGACCTGCTGAGCGGCCCCCGGTTCGGTGAGCGGATCGCAAAAGCCGATGAGCGTTTGCCCCTGCCGGATCAGACCGAGATCGGTGATCCCCGCTTCGAGATTCGCCCCCAGCGAGCGGACCTGCAAGATCACGTCCGCGGCCGAGAACACCTCCTCGCGTCCGGCGAGAATCGTCGCTCCCTTGGCGACATACTCTTGATCGGTGAACCCCGCCGCGAGGCCCGCCCCGGCTTGGACGATGACCTCGAACTTGGCCTTGGTCAGGGCCGGAACGAGGCTCGGCACCAGGGCGACACGATGTTCGCCGGGGAACGTTTCCTGAACGACGCCAACCTTCATGGTGTGTCACTCGCGGGAGAGAATGTGCTGGGGCCGGTGGGACATAAGAAGGAAAAGGGCACCACGGAGACACGGAGGACACGGAGAGGAAAGGCGGAGTGTTTCGTGTTTGGTGTTTCGTGTTTGGTTTGTGGTTTTTCGGGGGACGTGCCTGGCGAGTTGAGCATGAGCAAGCTTACTTTGTCGCTTCCCACCAAACACTAAACACTAAACACCAATTCCCCCCCTCTTCCCTCCGTGTTCTCAGTGTCTCCGTGGTGAATTCTTTTGTCCTCTTAAATGCCGGTCACCGGCCGCGTCGAGTGTACGGCGTTTGCACTCAACCGCAAGAGGGGTATTGATTTGCGTCACGAATCGTAACCGAACCGGGACTTTGCCGGCTCGGTAGCCTGGGCGGAGTGCGTGATTCGCCCGATTTTCTGGCCGTAAGACCTAAACTCGCTTGAACATCCGGCCGATCCTCGGTACATTACTCGTTTCCCAAATTGGACCTGCTAGCGACTGAAGCGTGCCGAGATGATTAAGAGATCCTACGTCGCCAAGACCGGCGAGCTCGAAGCGAAGTGGTTTGTGGTTGACGCCACCGACAAGATTGTCGGCCGGATGGCGACCGAGATTGCCATGATCCTGATGGGCAAGCACCGCCCGACCTACACGCCGCACGTCGACACCGGCGACTTTGTGATCGTCGTCAACGCCGAGAAGGTCGTCTTCAGCGGTCGCAAAGAACAACAAAAGGAATACGACTGGTACACGGGCCACACCCGTCGCCGTGTCGAGAATGCCGCTGAACGTCGCGAGACCCGGCCCGAGTTGCTGGTGTACGAAGCCGTTCGCCGCATGTTGCCCAAGAACAAGTTGGCCCGCAAGATGCTGTCGAAGCTGAAGGTGTATGCCGGCAACGCACATCCGCATCAGGCCCAGAACCCGCAGCCTAAAGAAGTTGGAGTGAAGTAACGCCATGAGCGTATCGACCAGCACTGGAGAGTTTTTGGGCACCGGTCGTCGCAAGACTGCCGTCGCTCGTGTTCGTCTCAAAGCCGGCAGCGGCACCATCACGATCAACGATCGTCCGCTCGACGAGTACTTCACCATACACACCGATCGCGAAGCGGTTTTGGCTCCGCTCACCGCCACGGGCAACCGTGACAAGGTCGATCTGCGGATCACCTGCACCGGCGGTGGCAACACCGGACAAAGCGGCGCTTGCAAGCTGGGCATCGCTCGGGCGATCAAGCTGTTTGACACGGCCGCCGAAGAGGCGTTGCGTCAGAACTCGTTCTTGACCCGTGACGGCCGCATGAAGGAACGTAAGCACTACGGTCTCCGCGGCGCTCGTCGTGGCACGCAGTTCTCGAAGCGTTAATCGCTCGAGTGCAATTGGTTATCGAATCCAAGAACCGGTGGTCGACTCGTGTGTCGGCCGCCGGTTTTTCATGCGCTCTTGGTAGGTTAGTTGTTCGGGCGTGCCGTCTGTTGGACGGGACTGGAGACCCGTCCTACGGAAGAAGCACCTGCACCCTATCGCCGATAGATCGTGGCTGATAATTTGGCGGGAACTTGGTCGCGTGGCCCGTTAATCGTTCGCGACTCCTCACGGTTCGCTTTACGATACGTCTTCCTGCCGCGCGACAACATCGTGCGGTTCGTTGTTCCCCTTTTGATTCTTCCATGGTCGACAAGTCTGGCAGTCGTGTGCGGCAAATGTTCGGCGAGATCGCCGGGCGATACGACCTGCTCAACCATCTGCTATCGCTCAACGTCGACAAGTACTGGCGTTGGTGGACGGTGCGCCAGGTGCCGCCCACCGGCGATGCCCCCATTCTCGACCTCTGCACGGGCACCGGCGATTTGGCCCTCGCCTATCTGCGGGCCTCGCAGGGTCGCGTGCCGATTGTCGCCGCCGACTTTTGTCATCCGATGCTCGCCATCGGTCGGCAAAAGGGAACTCGCGCCGCGCATGCCGAGCAGATCACCTTCATCGAGGCCGACGCGCAGCATCTGCCGCTGCCCGACGACAAGTTCCAAATCGTGTGCGTGGCGTTCGGCTTGCGAAACGTGGCCGATACCGATCGCGGCTTGCGTGAAATGACTCGCGTCTGTCGGCCTGGCGGCAAGGTTGCGGTGCTCGAGTTCTCGCAACCTTCGTGGCCGCCGTTTCGCGCGTTCTACGGCTGGTACTTTCGCAACGTGTTGCCGCGGATTGGTCAGGCACTGGCCCGCAATCGGCTCGATGCCTACAACTATTTGCCCGAAAGCGTCGGCGAGTTTCCCTGTGGCGAAGCCTTGTGCGAACGCCTGCGACTCGCTGGGCTGCGCGACGTGAAGTATCATCCGTTGACGTTCGGCATTGCCACGTTGTACGTCGGCACCAAGTGATGGTCTTGCTGGGAGCCGTACTGCCATGACCGCCTCGCCTCGCACGATTGTCCTGGGCATCACCGGCGCGAGCGGCGCTCCGTACGCCGTGCGATTGCTCGAACAACTGCTCTCGGCCGGGATGCGCGTGTGGCTCTCGATCAGTCCCGCCGGGGCCACGGTCATTCAGCAGGAACTGGGCATCACGCTCGATCTGCAACGGTTTGACCTCGCGGCGCTCGTTCCCCATGCGAACGACCTGCCGGGCGAGGTGACGTATTTTCACTTCCAAGACTTGATGGCGCCGATGGCCAGCGGCTCGGCTCGCACCGCCGCGATGGTCGTGTGTCCCTGCTCGGGCGGCACGCTCAGTTCGATCGCTCACGCTGCGAGCGGCAACTTGATTCAACGCGCGGCCGACGTGCATCTCAAAGAACGGCGGCCGCTGATCCTGGTGCCGCGCGAAACTCCGCTTTCGACACCGCAGTTGGAAAACATGCTGCGTTGCTCGCAGTTCGGCGCGACCGTGTTGCCCGCTATGCCGGGCTACTATCATCAGCCGCACACGATCGCCGACTTGGTCGACTTTGTCGTGGCCCGGATCCTCGATCAACTACAGATCGAGCATCGGTTGAGCAAGCGTTGGAACTCGGCAGAGTGAATGCAGAAGGCAATTGAACCACCGAGGCACAGAGGGCACAGAGAAGAAGAAAGAGAGAAGATTGGTGCCAGCTAGTGTACGCTCACCTGCTCACATTTTTCATTTTGCACTTTGCACTTCTCATTTTGCATTCCTCCGCTCTTCATTCTTGCAATGTTCCTCTCTACAGATTAACCCCCAGTTTCGCCATCAGCTTCTTCATATCTTCCCACACGTCGCGTTTCGCTCCCGGGTTGCGCAGCAAATACGCCGGGTGATACGTACACATCACCGGAATGCCGCGGTAATCGTGGAACTTGCCGCGCAGCTGACCGATCGTCCGGTCGGTTTGCAGCAGCGTTTGAGCGGCAGTCGTGCCGAGACAGCAAATATACTGCGGGCGAATCACGGCCAACTGCCGATCCAAGAACGGTCGGCAATTCGCCACCTCATCCGGCAGCGGCGGACGATTGCCCGGCGGGCGACACTTGAGCACGTTTAAGATGAACACATCTTCGCGCTTGAGTTGACACGCCTCGATGATCTTCGTGAGCAACTGGCCCGCGCGACCGACAAACGGCTCGCCGCGCTCATCCTCGTCGGCACCAGGCGCCTCGCCGACAAAGCACAACTGCGCGAGCGGGTTGCCCACGCCAAACACGGTCTGCGTGCGGGTCGTGGCCAACTCCTTACACTGGATGCACGGCTTGACCTCGGCCTGAATGACTTCGAGCGCGGCGACGCGTTCGCCACGGGTCTTGAGCACCGGCCCTTCGAGCGGCTGCGAACCCACGTCGGCCACGGGCAGCGTTCCGACCGGCGGCGCGGGCCGCGGCGTGCGCGAGATCGTGACCTCGCTCCCTTGAAAGGCTTGGACCGCCGTCGGAGCGGGTGTCGCCGCGGGTTGCGTCGCGCGCGGCGGCTGCCGTCGAATCTTGGGCATATGGGTCACTCCTGACCGTTGCGCGCTCTCGAGCGCCTGAGCCAACATGCGTGACAAACGCGGTGCGTCGAGCGCCGAGCGATCATCCATGGCGAGGCCAATTGAACCGAGGAACGAATCTTTGGTAAACGTCTGCGATTAGAGCATAGTTTGTACCGATTTCACTCGTCGCAAGCCAGCGGTTGCCCGGTACCTGAACCGGCCCAACACAGTCACACGAGCCTTGGCGAAATTGGAATGTTGCATTCGCGCCGAGCATCGGTTAAGTAAGCACCCAGCCAACGACGCTCGTTGGACGTTCCCTCCCGCCACTCGCTTCCCACCGCTGCTATGCCTACTCTTCGCTTTGCTCGCCGTCTGGTCTTGGTTTCGCTCGCGCTCGTCCTCGTCGGTTCCCAGCTCTCGGCCGAAGAGTTGTGGGTCGCCAAGGCATTAACGCCCGAGGGGGCGTTCACGGCGGGGATCGAGGGTCCCAACAGCGACGCAGCCGGCAACGTGTTTGTGGTCAACTACGCTCGGCTCGGCACGATTGCTCGGGTCACGCCCGAGGGGCAGGCCGAGGTGTTCGTCGATCTGCTGATGGGACCGACCGGCAAGAAGAGCGTGGCCAACGGCATCGTCTTCGATCGCGCCGGCATGCTGTACGCCGCCGACTATACCAATCACAACGTGCTCAAGATCGATCCCCGCACGCGTCAGATCAGCGTCTTTTCACATGCGACGTTCAATCAACCGAACGATCTCGCGATCGCACCCGACGACACGATCTATTGCAGCGATCCCGATTGGCCCAAGGGCAAAGGTCAAATCTGGCGTGTCGATCGCGCCGGCAACGCCGAGTCCGTGGCGAGCGATCTCGGCACGACGAACGGCATCGAGGTCAGTCCCGACGGCAAGACGCTGTATGTGAACGAAAGTCAACAACGTGGCGTGTGGGCGTTTCCGATTCTCGCGGACGGCAAACTCGGCGAGCGGAAGTTGATCAAGCAGTTCGACGATCACGGGTTCGACGGCATGCGTTGCGACTGCGACGGCAATCTGTACATCACGCGCTACGGCGAGGGGACCGTGGTCAAAATGACGCCGCAAGGCGAGATCCTCCGCAAGATCGATGTCCTGGGCGCGGCGCCGAGCAATCTGTGCTTCGGTGGTCCCGACGGTCGGACCGTGTTTGTCACCGAAGTGAAGAAGACTCGGCTTGTGACGTTCCGCGTCGATCGGCCTGGTCTCGTGTGGCAGCGTTGGCAAGAGTCGGCCAAGAAGTAAGTCGCCGCTAACTTTCACATTTCGCGAGCTATGGCTATGGGTCAACTCGACAAACGCGTGGCGCTCGTCACTGGGGGCGGACGTGGTATCGGCCGTTCGATTGCGATCGCTTTGGCACGCGAAGGTGCCCGGGTAG
>JAEUIL010000124.1 GCA_016794255.1 Planctomycetaceae bacterium
AAAGATCGGCAACGATTCATCGCCGAGTTTCTCACCGGTTCGGGCGGAAAGCCGAGCGTGAAGTTCGTGCGCGAGATGGTGGAGTAGGTTGCCGAATCAGGTCTATCAATTGACCGGATCGGTAGATTGCGGATAATTCAGGCATGTCGACACCAATTGTAAATATCGCCGATCAAGAACGGGCCGACATCGAGGCGGTGATGGATGCGGTGTTGCATCATCGCAAGGTTGATCCCGAGGTTCGCAAGCGAATTGATGAACGGGCGAATCTGATTCGGGCAGAGATTGCCCGGAAAGGGGTTACCAACATAGCGGTTGAATTGATCCGCGAGTTGCGCGACGAATGAGGTACGTGCTCGATGCCAGTGTCGCGGTCGCCTGGGAGTTGAACGAGTCAACTTCGGCGAAAGCGTTGGCGCTTCGCGAATTGGCTGAGCTTGGAGTACATGAGCTGCTCGCTCCCGATATCTTTCCGGTCGAGTGTGCGCACGCGCTGACCAGAGCGGAACGCCGAGGATTACTGTCGACAGGTCAAGCCGGCATTATCCTGGCACACATCTTGTATATCGACATGCAATTTTCGCCTTCGATCTCGTTGATCGCCAGAGCTACGGAGATTTCTTCGCGAATGAAGCTGGGCGTTTACGATTGCTTGTACGTGGTGCTCGCGATGGACGAACAATCTCCACTCGTGACAAGCGATCAGAAACTTATCATCAAGTTTCCGGACATCGCGATCAACATTATGGCACTGTAGAAATCACGCCACGCCGCTGAGCACGAATCGCTCGTGCAATTGTGCGTACACGCCGCCCTTTGCCAGCAATTCGGCGTGTCGGCCGCGCTCGACGATGTGGCCGTGATCGAGCACGAGCACCTGATCGGCATGGCGAATTGTGCTCAGCCGATGGGCGACAATAAAACTCGTGCGGCCTTGCAGCAGTTTGGCGAGCGAGCGTTGAATGCGGGCCTCGGTCAGCGCGTCGACGCTGCTCGTTGCTTCGTCGAGAATGATGATTCGCGGATCCGCGACCATCGCGCGGGCAAAGCAAACGAGCTGTCGTTGCCCCAACGAAAGACTGTTGCCGCGCTCGCCGACCTGCGTGTCGAACCCTTCGGGCAACTGCTCGAACAGATCGAGACAATCGAGCGCTCGCACGGCATTGACCACTTCATCGTCGGTCGCCGTAGGCTTGCCGACCCGAATGTTCTCGCGCACCGTGCCGGAAAATAAGAAGTTCTGCTGGAGCACGATGCCGAGTTGATGATGCAGCGCGTCGGTCTGGAGCTGGCGAATCTCGACACCGTCGATCAGCAGTTCGCCACGCGTCGGCAGATAGAACTTGGCCACCAGATTGATGATCGACGATTTGCCGCTGCCCGTGTGACCGACCAGTGCAATGGTCTGCCCCGGTTCGGTGAGAAACGCAATGTCGTGCAGCACCGGCCGCTCGGGATCGTAACCGAATGTCAAGTTGCGAAACTCGACACGACCGCGGAGCGCGGGAGCCACGGCGTCGCGCGGATCCTGCCAAGCTGGCTCGCTGTCGAGCAGTTTGAACACGCGCTCCGCACCGGCCATCGCGGTCAGTGCCTGATTGTATTGACCGCCGAGCGTCGTGATCGGTTGAAAGAACATCCCCGCCATGAAGAAGAAGCCGACGAGGTCGCCGACTTCAACAATCGCGCCCGGCCTGAAGATTTGATAACCGCCCACAAGCAGCAGAAGGGCCATGAACGTTTGACTGTTGAGTTCTAATAGCGATAGGAACAACCCTTGGGTGCGGATCGCTTTGGTATTGAACCGTCCGTGATCGGCGATCAATTCGCCGAACATGGCAGCGTTGGTCTCGTGACGCACGAAGCCCTGCGTGACCCGCACGCCGTTGACGCTCTCGGCCAGGGTGCTGGTCACGCGGCTGAACGAATCGCGAATTGCTCGATAAGCGTCGCTCAGCCGTCGATGGAAATAGCGGTTGATCCACCACAGCACCGGAGCCAGCCCGAGCACAAGCAGAAACAAACGCGGGTCGTACCACAACATAAAGGCCGACGCGACGAGCATCTGACCCAACTGTACGAGGCTGACGAACAACACTTCTTGCACGCCGACGCGCACGTCTTCGACATCCGAGAGCATGCGGCTAATGATCCGGCCGACGCGTGTCTTATGAAAGAAACTCATCGGCATGGTTTGCAATTTGCCGAAGATGTCGTTGCGCAGATCATGCACGACGAACTCACCGAGTTCGAGCGCCCACAGCTGCCGATAGTGCATCGTCAATTGCGTGAAGAGCGCGAGCGCCGCGAACAGCCCGGCGCCAATCCAGATCCCCGGCACATCGTGGGTCGCGACGGGACCTTTGATCACCGCAGCCATGATCCATGTCAAACACGGCAGTTGAATCGCTCGCAGCACAACGGTGATGAGCAGCCGATTGCGCAGTTTCGCGTGCGGCTCGGTGTACTCGAACAGACGGCGAATCAACGCCACGTCGAGCGGCCGTTTGTCGGCTTCGTCGATATCGGACCGTTCGTTGCGCAAGATCAACGAGGCGCGGCGAGGCGCGATCATGCCACACCTCGCATCTCGGCCGAGTCTTCCGACACGGCCAGCTTGGTCGCGACCGGCTCGGGCGATTCGTCGTCATGCATTTGCAACAGGGCGTTGTCGCGGTAATGCCCGGGCTGTTGCATCAACTCGGCGTGCGTGCCGATCTGCACGACGCGCCCTCGTTCGAGCACCACCACACGATCAGCTTGCCGCAACGTGCTGAGTCGATGGGCGACGACGAGCGTCGTGCGACCGCGCATCGCCCGTTCCATGGCGATCATGATCTCGTGTTCGGTCTCGGGATCGATCGCGGTGGTGGCGTCGTCCAAGAGCAGAATCGGAGGTTCGAGCAACACGGCGCGAGCGATCGCGAGCCTCTGCCGCTGACCACCGGACAGGTTCGAGCCATATTCGCCAATCACGGTCTCGTAGCCTTCGCTGAGCGCGGCGACGAACTCATGTGCGGCCGCGATTTGGGCGGCGCTCGTGATCTGCTCGTCGGTCGCATCGGGAGCGCCGAACGCGATGTTCGCGGCGACCGTGTGGCTGAACAAAAAGCTCTCTTGAAAGACGATGCCGATCTGACGCCGCAGCTCGAACAGATCAAGCTGCCGCGCATCGACGCCATCGATCAAGACGCGCCCCTGGTCGGGATCGTAGAACCGCGGCACCAGCGAGAGGAGCGTGCTCTTACCGGCACCGGTCGCACCGACGATCGCCACGCACTCGCCGGGTGCGATGTCGAACGTAACATCTTCGAGGGCCAAGTGCTCGGGCTGATAGCCGAACGTGACGTGCTCAAACGTGATCCGACCCGCGATCTTCGGCATGGGGACCGGCTTGGCGGGACTGTCGACATCGACCTGTGCATCGAGCACTTCAAAGACCCGTTGCGCGCCGGTGATGCTCGCTTGAATACTGTTGCTGATGTTCGCCAGATTGCCGATTTGATTGGCAAATTGATGCAGCAGATTAGCGAACACGAACAAGCCTTCGCCGAGCGGCAGCCGATCTTGCGTGACCAACCAGCCGCCGTAGCCAATGAGCACGAGCATGTTGAGCTGCGTCAGACCGCCCATCACGGGCTGAAACACGCTCAGGCGGTGAAACACGGCCTGTTTTCCCTCACGCACGTTGCGGGTGGCTGTGTGAAACTTCTCGATCTCCTCGGGCTCACGGCCGAAGCCCTTCACGACCTGCGCCCCCTGCACGTTCTCGGACAGCGTGCGGATCATGCGGTCGGCCAATTCGCGATTGCGCTTGTACATCGGCCGCAGCACACGTGAGCAACGTGCGGTGAGAATCCACAAGAGCGGTGTCGTCGCCAGACACGCGAGCGTCAGACCGACATGCAGCCGGCACATGTACACCAGATACACGCCCAATGAGATGAGCGTGACGAGCACTTGAATAATGACGCCATCGACGAACATGCGAACCGCTTGCACGTCGGCCGTGACGCGATTGATGATTGAGCCGCTCTCATGACGATCGTAGAAGCGGAAGCTGAGCCGCTGGAGTTTGTCGTACACGTCGGTCCGCAGCTGTACGACGATCTGCTGCGTCAGACGAGCCACGGTGATCGCGGCTCGGTAACGCAGCACCATGTTCACGATCGCCACGGCCTGAATGCCGGCCGCGATCAGAGCCACGACCGCCAGCGGCGACCAACTCACGGGGGGCTGCCAATCCAAGGGGAACGTCGGCGGTGGACTCGCGGTATCGACCCGATGGCGAATGTAATCGATACCCAAACCGGTGAGCCCAAGCACGGCGAGCGACGCCAGCACGAGCAGCACCTGTTGAACGAGCACCTTCAGCGACCCGGCCCGAAACTGCCACGCGAGCCGCAGCATGCGCACGATCAACGACCATTGCGAAGGTGTGGTTGGGGCGCGGTCGCCGGCCTCGCGGTTCGCGGCGGAAGAGGGTGTCGATCCTGTGCCAGAAGTTTTTGCCACGAGCGAAGTTTATGCATCTCGTTGATTTGGACAACCGCAATTCGCGGGGCGTGCTAACAGGACGGGCAACGCGTGAGAACGGCGCGAAACCGCAAGCGAGCTGCGGGACCGAGTAAACGGCAAATGGCGATCACCGGACGGTTCTGTCGGAAGGTTGTGTGGACGATCCGTGTGCCATGCCCACGCCGCGTGGGCATGTTTCTCCGGGAACGGCATGTCCACGAAGACGTGGACATGGCACACCTTGCCAAACGGCACCCTTTCCCGTGACCCGCTCGATTTGTGAGCATAGTTCGCAGCGATTAGAATGACAGAGTCTTCGGTCCTGCCCAGAACGATTTCCCGCCTCGGCTCAACCCATGCCCGCCGCTCACGAATCCCTGTCGACCTGCGATCGCTCGCGCCGCGCGTGGCTGCGGCTGATGTCGTCGGCCGGGCTGTCGCTGGGAATGTCGAACGGCCTGGGGTTGCTCGGGCGTCCCGCCGTGAACGCGGCCCCGGCGGCGAGCGGTGGTCCCGGGTTCGGTCGCGCCAAGAGCGTGATCTTCGTCTACTGCAACGGCGGGCAGAGCCAGTTGGACACCTGGGACCCGAAGCCCGACGCTCCCGAATCGGTGCGCGGCGAGTTCGCGACCATCGCCTCGCGCGTGCCCGGCATTCAACTGTGCGAACACATGCCGCGGCTCGCGAAACTTGCCGATCGCTACACGATCGTCCGTGGCGTGTATCACCAAGATGTCGACCATGGCTCGGCCAGCTACTTGGCGATGACCGGTCGGTATCACGCGAAGCGCTCGTCGAACCCGGATCCCTCGCCACTCGATGAACCGGCGATTGGCGCGGTGCTGAAAAAAGTTCGGCCGCAACGTGCGTTTCCGTACGATGCCGTGACCATCAACGGGCCGGGCTTCACGGTGTTCGAGCCTTTCCCGGGTCAATTTGCCGGTACACTGGGACGCGAGTTCGAGCCGCTCATGCTGGGCGATGTGACCGGCGAGGGCGCGACGGTGCCCGATTTAGCACCGCTCGATGAGTTGCCGATCGAACGCATGTCGTCGCGGAACTCGTTGCGACTGGCGCTCGACGACGCGTGTCGCTCGTTTGAACAAGATCGACTCTCCCTGGATCGCAACACGCTGTATCGACAAGCGTTTGATCTGCTTGCCTCGCCCCGCTCGCGACAAGCGTTCGATCTGCACCAAGAGAGCAACGCGACTCGTGACCGTTACGGACGTTATCGATCGGGCCAGGCGTGTCTGCTCGCGCGACGATTGGTCGAAGCCGGCGTGCCGCTCGTGACCGTGATGTTCAATCAGCTCAATCGTGGACAGGACGTCGACTTCGACGACATCGAGTTGTACGGCTGGGACACGCACAACGACATCTTCGAGTCGCTCAAGACCAAGCTGCTGCCGCGATTTGATTTGAGCTTCTCGGCATTGCTCGAAGATCTCGACCAACGCGGGCTGCTCGATACGACCTTGGTCGTGTGCATGGGCGAGTTCGGCCGCGCGCCGCAAGTGGCGATCGAAGCGAAGTTCAAAGGCTTTTCGCCGGGCCGCAAACATTGGGCGAGCGCGTATTCCGTTGTGCTCGCCGGTGCCGGCATCGAGCGCGGCGCGACATTCGGTCAGACCGATGCCTTGGGAGCGCATGTGGTCGAGGGTCGTGTGTTCCCCTGGGATCTGCACGCGACGATGTTTCATGCGCTGGGCATCGATCCCGCCAGCGAGTATTTCGACGCGCTGCAACGCCCCTTGCGGGTCTGCAACGGTCGGCCGATTTATGAGCTGTACCGGGGGTGAGGGAGAATGAATGACAAAATCATGACGGGACAAAATAATGGGAGGAGGGAACGGGACAGGATTATGAAGAACAGGATGATATAGGAATTGAATGGTAGGCCTCGATATTGAGTTGCTAAGTCGAGCGAGTCTCGCCATCTGCAATTCATGATCCTGTCTCGTTCCCATCATTTTGTACCGCCATGATTTTGTCATTCCCCATGTTCCCGCTCCTGTGCGTTGTGCCCGCCTGGGCGGTGAGCTAGACTCATCGCGTTGATCCCGCCCGGTTTCTCTCGCCCTGCCCTCTCGAGGAGTTCGCTCGCCATGTCGCTCCGTTCATTGATGTTGTCTGTTGTTGTCGTCGCACTCGCCGCGACGTCACTGGTTGCCCAAGAGCCCGCGAAGAAACTGAAATTGGGGATGATTGGGCTCGACACCTCGCACGTGGTCGCGTTCACCAAGTCGCTGCAAAACCCGAAGTGGGACGAGCTCAAGTCGATGGAGATCGTCGCGGCTTTTCCGGGCGGCAGTCCCGACGTCGAGTCGAGTTACACTCGCGTCGAGGGTTTCACCAAGCAGTTGAAAGAGATGGGCGTCGAGATCGTCGATTCGATCGAAGCGCTGTTGCCGAAGGTGGACGCTGTGTTGCTCGAGAGCGTCGATGGTCGACCGCACTTGGCTCAGGCGCGACCCGTAATCAAGGCGGGCAAGCCGTTGTTCATCGACAAGCCCGTGGCGGGTTCGCTGGCCGACGCGATTGAGATCTTCGAGCTGGCCAAGGCCGCCAAGGTGCCGGTCTTTTCGAGCTCGTCGCTCCGTTACTATCCGCACGTGGCGATGATGAAAAACTCGCCGGCGATTGGCGATGTGCTCGGCTGCGACGCCTATGGCCCCTGCTCGCTCGAGCCGCATCACCCGGACTTGTTCTGGTACGGTATCCACGGTTGCGAAGTGTTGTTCACGATCATGGGGACGGGCTGCGAGAGCGTGACCCGTGTGCATGCCGAGGGTGTCGACTTTGTGACCGGCACGTGGAAGGGTGGCCGTGTGGGTACGTTCCGCGGCATCCGCGCCGGCAAAGCTGACTATGGCGCGATGGTGTACGGCAGCAAGGGCAACGGCCCGACCGACCCCAAGAACGCTCCCACCGATGTCCCCAAAGGCTACGATGCTCTGCTCGTGCCGATTGCCACGTTCTTCAAGACCGGTGTCGCGCCGGTGAGCGCCGAAGAAACGCTCGAGTTGTTCGCGTTCATGGAAGCCGCCGACGAGAGCAAGCGTCAAGGTGGCAAGCCTGTGACGATCGAGTCGGTCCTCGCCAAAGCGAAAGCCGAAGTCGCCGCACGATCGGGCGGCGCGGCGAAGTAAGCGGATGTTCGACCGTCCTCAGCCGTTGCCATCATGCGACGGCTGGGGACGCGTCACCACTTGCTACCTGGCATGTGATAGCAGCTTTCACGGCGATTCAGGATCGCGATTTGTTCGCGCGACTGGGCAATTCAACTCGATTTGCCGACTTCCGCTCTTCGGCAGGGTGCGATGTGGACGATAGCGATTGCAGCGGACCCCCGGGTTTGCTATCTTGCGTGATCTTTCACGCATGCTGCATTTGTCAGAGGGTGTCCTCTGACCAGCCGTGATCTAGTCCTCTTAACCAGGGCGGTTTGTCGTCACGTTCGCCTCTTTGCGATCGTTCGCTGCGACAAACGCGAAATTCTCTTAACACATGGTCAATCGCAATCTCCTCCGCGGTCTCGATGAAGCTGAATCCGAATGGGAACTCGAACTCAAGCAAGTGCTTGATACCGAAAACCTTGAGGATATGGATTGGGGCGCGAGCGCGGACGTTCAATTAAATCAAATCGTCGAAGGGCGCATTCTCCGCATCGAAAAGGAAATGGTCCTTGTCGATGTCGGCTACAAGAGCGAAGGCGTCATTCCGCTCAACGAATGGGAAGAGCACGAAGAGCCACCGCAACCCGGCCAAGTCGTTCGCGTGCTGATCGAAGAACTCGAAGACGGCAACGTCAACGTCGAAGACGCGGGCATGATTGCCCTGTCGAAGCGTAAGGCCGAGAAGATCGAGCAATGGCGTAAGGTCATGGAGACGGTGCACGAAGGTGACGTCGTCACCGGCAACGTTACCCGCAAGATCAAGGGTGGTTTGCTCGTCGATATCGGCGTGAACGTGTTCTTGCCGGCTAGCCAGGTCGATATCCGTCGTCCGCCGGACATTGGCGACTACATCGGTCGCACGATCCAGTGTACGGTGTTGAAGATCGACGAAGCGCGTCGCAACATTGTCGTCAGCCG
>JAEUIL010000159.1 GCA_016794255.1 Planctomycetaceae bacterium
ATTTTGCCATCGGCGAACATGTCTTGCAGCGTGGTCGACTCGAACATCGGCCAGTCGTAACGCACCGGATCGTTCTTGGCCGCGCCGCGTTCCCAGAACCAACGCGTCGGCGGCTCGCCTGTGAAAATGAACCGGAACGGACCGGCCTTTTTCGATTCGAGAAACTTCGCGGTTTCGCCCGAGTACACGATCTCGGCGGCGACAATTTCCGCACCGGATTTGATGCCGACTTTGTCGGCCGGACTGCCGGGGAGCACCGATTTCACGACGTTGCTCGTGCCAAACGCGATCCCCAACGCCGGCACCGACAAGCTGCCGCGCGGACTCAACGGCCGCTCGTACCATGTCGCCTCACGCAGCGATACCTCGATCGTCTGCGGTGCCTTGTCGCGCTCAATGCCGAGCGAGATTTTCTTCGCCCCGAGCTGGCGCAACCGATCGGCGAGCGTCAGCGGATCGCCCACGGGCTGACCGTCGAGCGACACCAGCTTGTCGCCTGGCTTCAGACCTGCGGCGTAGGCAGGCGAGCTTTCTTGCACTGCCACAATAGGCGCGATCTCCATCACGACCCCGATCCGCTTCGTCGGCTGCTTCGGCAACTTGATCGTGAGTTGCGTGGTGACCTTTTCTTTCTTCGTCTTGCTCGCTTCGGCGTCGACGCGATCGACGACAAAGTCGAGATCTTCGTTCGTGCGGGTCGCGAGCACCGATTGCACCTCGGCCAACGATTTGACCGCGACGCCGCCGACGCTGACGATCTTGTCCCCCATCACGAACGGCGGCTCGGCCCGATGAAACGCGTCGGTCACGATCTTCGTTTCGGGGCCGGTCACGACTTCGAGATTGCCCGGGAAGCCGAGACCGATCGTCGGGCGGCGTTGAATCGCGCTATGCCGCGGCTTGACCACTTTCGTGATCGGCGCGGCTTCGCCCGGTCGCTGGACTTCAAACGTGACGCCTTGGTCCAGGTCGGCGAGCGTGACGCGTTGCATGAGGTCTTGATCGAAGCGAGGCTTTTCAATGCCGCTGATCTTGGTGACCTCGTCGCCTGACCGGAAATCGGCGACCCACGCGGGACTGCCGGGCTCGACCGCCGTGATCTCGCACGGGACATAATCGACGCCAATGAGATGGGCCCAAACGAGAAAGATGAACGCGAAAATCAGGTTCATGATCACGCCGGCCGAAATGATCGCCATCCGCTGCGGCACACTCTTGGCGAGATAACTGCGCGGATCGAGACCGCCGTTGGCCTGGGCTTGCTCGAACTCTTTGGCTTGATTCTCGGGATTGTCGTCCTGACCGAGCATCTTCACGTAGCCGCCCAAGGGGAGGATGCCGATGCCGTACTCGGTCTCGCCCCATTGCACCTTGAAGAGCTTGAGCCCGTAGATGTCGAAGCCGAGGTAGAATTTGTCGCAGCGCACGCCGCACCACTTAGCCACGGCGAAGTGGCCCAGTTCGTGCACGAAGATCACTGCGCCGAGCCCGAGCGCCGCCATGGCGACACTGCCCCACCAACCCCAGTTAATCGACGCAGCGAGAATTACAAAGTGACCCAACGTTCGACCTCCAAACGGGCCCAACGGTCCAGTTCAATCAGCCGATCCAACGATGGACGCGGCTCGAAGTCGTGCTGGTCCAGCACACTGCGACACGTGGGGACAATATCAGTGAATTTTAGCTCGCCCGCCAAGAACCCGGCCACCGCCGCTTCATTTGCCGCGTTGAGCACTGCTCCGGTTGTACCGCCTGCCCGGGCTGCCTCGAAACCCAGTTTCAAGGCGGGGAACCGGTCCAGGTCGGGGGGCTCGAAGTGCCAATCGTGCCCCCGGGTCCAATCCATCCGAGCCGCAACCCCCGACTGTCGTTCGGGATAGAGCAAGGCATATTGGATCGGCAGCTTCATGTCCGGGGGGCTCAACTGAGCCACGACCGAGCCGTCGACATACTCGACCATCGAGTGCACGACCGACTGTGGATGAATCATCACGCCGATCTGCTCGGGAGGCAAATCGAACAGCCACCGGGCCTCGATCACCTCCAGGGCTTTGTTCATCATCGTGGCCGAGTCGACCGTGATTTTGGGGCCCATGCTCCAGTTGGGATGCGCCAGAGCCTCGTTGACCGTCACGTTGGCGAGGCGATCGGCCGGGTAACGCAAGAACGGGCCGCCACTTGCGGTCAGGATGATCCGCTGGACCTCGGCGCGTCGGCCCGCCTGCATGGCTTGAAACACGGCGCTGTGTTCGCTGTCGACTGGCAGCACCGCGGCTCCGCGCTGCCGGGCCAGTTCCATGACCAACTGCCCCGCCATCACCAGCGTCTCTTTGTTCGCCAAAGCGACCGTTTTCCCGGCGTCGAGCGCGTGCCAGGTGCTCCACAATCCGGCGCTGCCGACAATGGCGGATAGGACGATATCGACCTCGGGCTGACGCACCACGTGGTCGAGCGCCTCGGCACCGGTGAGCAATTCGCACCGCGTGGGGAGTTGCCAATCGTGATCGGCCGCGGCTTCGGCGTCGGTGGCGATGACCCAATGGGGCTGGAATCGCTGAGCCTGCTGTGCCAGCAACTCGGTGCTAGCACGCGCGGCGAGGGCGACCGCTTCGAGACGACCGGCCGAGGCAGCGATCACCTCCAAAGCCGATCGGCCGATGCTTCCGGTCGATCCCAGCACTGCGACTCGGGTCATGAATTCCTCGAAAGACCGAACGACTACGTAGCCGAACTCGCCAGAGTTCGGTCCGCCTTTGAAATGGTCGCGAAACCCCGAACTCTGGCGAGTTCGGCTACGCAAACAATGCGCTCCATGCACTACAAACGGCGAGTCCAGAATTCTAGCCGAGCTTCGCGGCGCGTTACAACCCGTTTAACCGGACCAACTTTCGTCGCCCGAGCGAATCGCGGCCCGTTGTACACCCGAGCCTCTGTTCCTACGATAAAACTAATCCTTTCCGCAAACTCCCCCTGCGTCGTTACGAATATCCATGGATCAAGACTCCCGTCCTTCGAAGAACTCGGACAAGAAATCCCCCACCGGGGGCAACATGCTGTTGTACTTGTTGGCCCTGGGCTTCGCCGTGTTTGTCGTGGCGATGTTTCTCGCTCCCAAGACCGAGATCGAAATCCCCTACGGACAGTTAGTTAAGCTGATCGATCAAAAGGCGCCGCACATCAATCCCGACGCCGCGGTCGATTTTGCCGAGGGCGAAGGCGAGCAACGCCGCACCCTGCGGGTCTCGAACCTGCGCGAGATCTACGTCACGCTCAATGAGATCACCGGCAAGGTCGACGTCGAAGCCCGAGGTACGAACAAGCCCGAGGTCAAACGCGAGAACGTCAAGTTCCGCACCGGGCGTGGTGGCTTGGCCGATCTCAACGGTGCGCTGGCCGAGCAGTTGAAGCGAAACGGGTTCGACGACGTGACCGGCGAGATGGGCGAGAGTGCCCTGCGGCCGTATTTGCCGCTGTTAGTTGCCACGATGATTTTTGTCGGGTTCCTGTGGTTTCTCATGCGGCGCGTCGGCGGCGCGGGCTCGCCGATGACCTTCGGTCGCAGCCGGGGCAAAATGTACGCCCAAGAAGATATCGGCGTCACGTTTGAAGATGTCGCGGGCATCGACGAAGCGGTCGAAGAACTGCGCGAAGTGGTCGAGTTCTTGAAAACGCCGGAGAAGTACCAGCTGCTTGGCGGACGCATTCCGAAGGGCGTGCTGCTCGTGGGTCCGCCGGGCACGGGCAAAACCTTGCTGGCGAAAGCGATTGCGGGCGAGGCCGGTGTGCCGTTCTTCAGCCTGTCGGGCTCGGACTTTGTCGAGATGTTCGTCGGCGTCGGCGCCGCGCGGGTTCGTGACATGTTCCAACAAGCCGAGGCCAAAGCCCCGTGCATCATCTTCATCGACGAGCTCGACGCGCTCGGCAAGACGCGCGGTTCGAGTGTCGTCGGCGGTCACGATGAACGTGAACAAACGCTCAACGCGTTGCTCGTCGAAATGGATGGTTTCAACAGCAACAACGGCGTGATTGTTCTCGCGGCCACCAATCGGCCCGAGACGCTCGATCCGGCGCTACTGCGTCCCGGCCGGTTCGATCGCAACGTGCTCGTCGATCGTCCCGACGTGCGTGGTCGTGAGCAGATCCTCAAGGTTCACGTGCAGAACGTCAAACTCGACGAATCGGTGCAACTCAAAGATATCGCCGGGATCACCAGCGGTTTCGTCGGTGCCGATCTGGCCAATCTCGTCAACGAGGCCGCACTGCTCGCCGCGCGCAAAGGCAAAACCTCGGTCGGCATGCAAGAGTTCAACGAAGGTGTCGAGCGCGTGACCGCCGGTCTGGAAAAGAAGCAACGCATCATCCACCAAGACGAGAAGCAACGGGTCGCGTATCACGAAAGCGGCCACGCCCTGGTCGCGTACAGTCTGCCCAACACCGATCCGGTTCACAAAGTGTCGATCATTCCACGCGGCATCGGTGCGTTGGGCTACATGATGCAACGGCCCGAGGGTGACCGGTATTTGATGACCCAAGGCGAACTCGAAAGCCGCATTCAAGTCTTGCTGGCTGGCACAATGGCCGAGGAGTTGATCTTCCACGACGTGTCGACCGGTGCGCAGAACGATCTGGAGCGCGCCACCGAGATCGCCCGCAGCATGGTGATGGACTATGGCATGAGCAAGCTGGGGCGTGTGACCTATCGCGAGAACAATCGTTCGGCGTTCTTGGCCGGTTCGGGCGATGTCTCGCAGGGATTCCACAGCGAGCAGACGGCGCGAGAGATTGACGAAGAAGTGCGGAGGATCGTGAACGAAGCACTGGCGAAAGTGCGCGACATTCTCGAGCAACGCAAGCCGGCGCTACTGGGCTTGGCCGAGCGGTTGATCGAGAAAGAGGTGATCGACGCGACCGAGTTGAAGTCGATCATCGAGGCAACCTCTCCCGGTCCATGGCTCGTGCCCGGCACAGAGCACAAGCGTCGCGTGCCAATGACGATCAAGGACGCCGCGGGTGAGATTGCCCCGCCCCCAGCCGCGGAGGCATAGTAGAACAAGGCGGAGGAGGGCACCACGGAGTCACGGAGGACACTGAGAAGACACAGAGAGAAGGATGAAGGCGTAACGGTGTTATGCCTGGAGTGGATTCCAGACTCGCTCGAAACCGAACTCCGTGAAGTGTTTCTCGTTGGCTGTCGCAAAGTGGGTCACGCCGTGGTGACGGAGTGTGAGCGCCAAACGCGCGTCGATGATGCGACGAAATTCAGTGGTTGTATTAGCGGCCCATTGCCAGAGCGGCTCGGCAATGGCCGGTTCATAGTCAATGAATTCCCACTTGGAATTGCTCCGCAGTGCGGTACAAAAGGCTGCCGCTTCCGCCGGCGATTGGGGACTTCGCAGCACCGCCGGATTACGCAGTTGCATGTAAATTTCGATCAGCACTAAACCGCATAACAAGAATCGCGCGGCTTCCGACGTTTGTTCCGAGAAGAACTGCCGAGCTCGGGCGTAATGCGGGGAATGCGGGTTCGCAGCGTAGAGGAACAGATTCGTGTCAGCAGACAGAATCACGTTTCATTCCTGTCTTCGATCGCCTCGGCCTCGCAACTTAACGACGCCGGGTCGACGAGAAAATCCCCGCCACAACTAAGCGTCGGCATCTGCCAGCCTTCCTGTTTGTCCGGGCGACTCGGAAATCGGACCACGAATTGTTCCGCGGCTTTGCGCATAACCTCCGACAGTGACCACTGCTGCTCGTCAGCGATCTCTTTAAGCCGATTAAACAACGGGTCCGGAAATTGAATTTCGGTGGGGATCATGATGTCAAGCGTACATCAACATCACATTGCGGTCAAAATCCCAGGATTGAAACGGCTCAATCCATAACTCCCTGCCTTCTCAGTGCCCTCCGTGCCTCCGTGGTGCCCTCTTCTTTTCTCTCCAAGAGAGACCGCTTACTTCAAATCCACCGACCAGTACGCGTTATCCAAGAACGACTTCCAGCTTTGGTACTTCGGATTGCCGAGCTTAACCGTCAACTGCGGGCTGCGCTTGGGTTTGACCGGTTGACGGATCAGGTGCATGTTCGCCTCTTGCGGCGTGCGACCACCCTTGCGAACGTTGCACTGAATGCACGCACAGACAATGTTCTCCCAACTCGCCGCACCACCGCGGCTCCGGGGCATCACGTGATCCAGGCTCAGTTCCTGCAGCGGGAAACGTTTGCCGCAATACTGACAACGGTTTCCGTCGCGGGCAAAAATGTTCCGACGATTGAAGCGAATGATCTGCTTCGGCAGCCGATCGTAGCCCAACAGGCGAATCACCCGCGGCACTTGAATCTCGAAGTTGACTGCACGAATCCAGTCTTCGTGCGGCTCTTTGAAGTCGCTCTTGAGCTCGCTGATCTCGCGCCACGTCTCGAAGTTGTAGTTGGCGTATTGGCCATCTTCGATGTGGATCACCTCGGCCAGATCACGGCAGAGCAACGAAAAAGCTCGCCGGACGTTGATGATGTGAACCGCGACATAGATGCGGTTCAGCACCAACACGCTCGAACTGAGGGCGTCTGTACCAGAGGCAAATGACATAAGCCGGTCCTCGATGAAAAACACCGAACACACTCGGCCGATCAAATACCACTCGCCAGAGTCCGCGCCGCAGAGCCGGTGACGCTCGCGGCCAACCGTCGCAACCTAGGGTATCTCCCTGCACGACCAGTTCGCCGCCGGAGCCAAACCTTCGACACGCGACGCGGTCGTGTTTATGCACTCTTCTGGCTGAGCAGTATCTATCTGCTCTTACCTATCAATTCTATCCGGCCTCCCCCGATGCTGCAAAGCGATTTGCCTAGGAAGCGATCGGCCTCATCGAAAGCTCATCGAAACCAGCGATCCGCCGCACAATTGGGCATGCAGCAAAATGATTACCCATCACGCTCTGAGGGGTGGTGTCGTAACTTCGACCGCTCAGATCGCCTTCGACCACCGGCTCAGATTCCAGCTGCAGACTGCCGCCCTCGCGATGCGGTCCGGATGTTCGGGCTCGATCCGTTCGTCCCGTGATACGCAGTCTCAGCGGATTGGGTCACGAACCGGCCCTCGCAGTCGCGGCGGTCCCACGGTTTCGATCGCGTTCGCAGGCGTGACCCATGTCTCGTCGGTCGGCGAACCTCACCCAAACGAGAGCTCACTCATCGTCTTTTCAGCCGTCTCAGAGGTGACGATCTTTGCCCGACCCCGAGGGGGAAAAATCACAGGCTCTCCGCGTGATGGGCATTTGTTCGGTTCGACATACTCACCGAATAATCGATCCTACGAAAAAGCCTCCCGTTCTCAGCGTCGAGAACGGGAGGCTTTGTTTGTGAATAATCAACTTGGTCTGCTAGTTTGCATGCGGCGCAGTCTGGGCCAACTGCTTCAGGCCGTCGAGAGCGGCGAGCACATCCGCCGGTTGCACTTCGCTCCAGCCGTTGAGCTTGTGCTGAATGATCGAGAGCTTGAACGCTTCGAACGCTTGCTGCATATCCGCAGGCAAATCGCCGACATGCTCGAACAATCGGACCGGGGCCGAGGCATCTTCGCCACTGTCGTGCGTTGCTTCGTCCGCGCCATGTTCGGCATCGACCAAGCCTTGCGGAGCATACGACTCTTCCGCGGAGTCGCCAAACGTTTCGCTGACAAAATCGCCGGCGACCGGTGTCTCGGCCCGTTCGACGTCCTGGATCGCACTGGTCTCGAACGGGACGAAGTCTTCGTCGATCTCGGCCGAGACGACATCGGCTTCTGCCGGGCGATCAGCCTCGACAGCGCCGAACGCTTCCCAGCGTTGACGACGCATCTCGCTCACGCTCCAAGCGTTTTGCGCGGCCCCTTCGAGCCACAACTCGGCGTCGTGCCATTCGAGCGAAGCACAGAAATGGCTCCAGGCCAGCTTGCCAAACGATTCACGCAGGGGGCCAAAGCGTTCGTGAACGCGACGCAGGCGGCCGACATGTTGCCCGCTGACGCTGCCCACGCGGCGGCTCCAAGCTTCGTCGGAGTATTGCGGGGCGGCTGCGCCGGTCGTTTTCAGGGCTTCACGCCATTCGTGGATGATCCGCCCTTTCTCCCAATTGGTCGTGCTGACCAGCACTTCCCAACGCTCGACGAAAGCCACCGAAGCCTGATCCGCCACCACCACATCGACGCCGGCCACTTCTTCCACGTTCGTGCTCCTTACACTCGGAAACGATCTACCATGACGAACTGCGAGCGAGTGATTCTAAAAATGACCCATGGGTCAAACCAAGGCATCGCCAGCCAAGATCGTCGGGAATTCACGAGTGCGCGGCGCAAGTCACGGTAAATCCCGCAGAGTCGCTGCCGACTTTTCCGACAGGGGAAACTGAATCGCTGGGGATAACATGTCGACCCGCTAGCGGTGCCAAGCGATGCTCGTGGAACGTATGGTGTGCCCGGCCCGTCCAGGGCTGAAGATAACGTGTGCCATGCCCACGCCGCGTGGGCATGTTGTCCGGAGAAAACGCATGCCCGCGAAGCTGTGGGCATGGCACACGCGACCAAGCCGTGTCACGCTCGGCGCAGCTCCCTACTGACAGTCACGGGCCGACGCGGTACAACGACAACTCGCTGTTCACCGGTCACCACACGCCTTTGTCCTGAGATGCTCTGCCGATGGATTTTTTGCGTTTGCACGGCAAAACGTTCGTGCTCTTTGGAGTCGCCAATCGCAAGAGCGTCGCCTGGCATGTGGGCCGCGTGCTGAGCGAGGTCGGCGCGACCGTTGTTTACGTGGTGCGCACTCCGGAGCGACAAGCGAGCGTGGCCAAGCTCGTCGAAGGAGCCGAGGTGTATATCTGCGACGTCGAGCACGAAGAACAAATCCAGCGCGTGCGCGATGAAATTGCGGCGCGACATCCGGTGATTCACGGCCTGGTGCATTCGATCGCGTTCGCCGACTACTCGGCAGGTCCCTTGCCGTTTCACGAGACACCCAAGGCCGCGTTTCTGCGGTCGGTCGACGTGTCGTGCTACTCGCTGATGGCGATCGCGCGCGAGTTTCAAAAACTGCTCGATCCCGACGCATCGGTCGTGACGATCTCGATCTCGACCACGCGGATGGCCTCGGAGAATTACGGTTACATGGCCCCGATCAAGGCGGCGCTCGACTCATCGTTGGCGTTCCTGGCCAAGGCGTTCAGCCGTTTCTCACGCGTCCGCTTCAATGCC
>JAEUIL010000175.1 GCA_016794255.1 Planctomycetaceae bacterium
TCGCGTGCCTTGAGTTGCTCCATCGCTCGATTTAGCGGCGGCAAAGACTTCACGTGTTGGTCGAACAGTTCTCGATTGAGAGAAACGACTTACCCCATGATGGTTGCGCAAGGCACGCGAGACGCGTGCCCAACGATAATAACACGGGCCGAGAGGTTGTGCCCCTCGGCCCGTGTGACGTAATCAATTGTCGAGCACGTTCGACTAGGCGAACAAGCCGGGGATCAACTTGCCGTCGCGATTGATCATGATCGGACGACCGGTGTTGGTCTGGTACTCGGTGTGCGAGTCGATACCGAGCGAGTGGAAGATGCTCGTGGCGATATCGTCCGGCGAGATGGCGGTGCTCGCAGGACCTTCGCCCCGCGCGTCGCTAGCGCCGATGACTTGGCCGGTCTTCATGCCGGCACCCGAGAGGATCGTGAACATGGCCCGTGGCCAGTGATCGCGACCGCCACGGGTCGTGTTGATCTTCGGCGTGCGGCCGAACTCGCCCTGCATGACGACGGCCGTCGATTCGAGCAGGCCGCGCTCTTCGAGCGTTTCGAGCAACACGGACAAACCGCGATCGACGCCCGGCAGGCGCTTGTCGAGATTACCGAAGATGTCGGTGTGCATATCCCAGCCGCCGGTGCTGATCGTCACGAAGCGGACGCCCGCCTCGATCAGACGCACGGCGAGCAGAGCGCTCTGACCGACTTCGCCGTCGCCGAACTTCTCGCGAAGTTGCTTGTTCTCTTTCGAGACGTCGAACGCTTCGCGAGCGCGGCTCGAGCTGATCATGTTGAACGCTTGCTCCGAGAACTGATCGAGACCGCTGAGCACGTCGCTCGACTTCTCGATCGAACGGAAGCGGCTGTCGACCGAAGCCAGCAGCTTGTCGCGGCGAGCCACGTCTTCGACCGTCATCGAGCCCATCAGGCTAATGCCGCGCACCGTGTAGCTCTCGTTGAGCTTGGGCGACGAGTTCGTGGCGAGCGGGCCATATTGCAGACCCAAGTAGCCCGCACCTTGCTCGACGCGTGGGATCGCCACGTACGGAGGCATGTCACTCGGAGCCGGCAATTCCTTGGCCACGATCGAGCCCATTGCCGGGTACTCGAGCGACGGCAGCGGACGGTTACCGGTGAGCGTGTACTTGGTGCCGAGCTCGTGAGCGGCCAGCGTGTGGCTCACGCCGCGGAGGATCGTGTACTTGTCGGCGACCTTGGCCAACAGCGGCAGCTTCTCGCTGATTTCCATGCCGCTGACGTTGGTCTTAATCGGCTTGAGGATACCGCGATATTCTTCCGGAGCGTCGGGCTTGAGATCGAACGTGTCCATGTGCGTCGGGCCACCCGCCAGACGAATGTAGATCACGGCCTTGCCCTTGGCCTGCTTGTTGACTTGGCCCGCCTGAGCGAGTTGCAGGTAGTTCGACAAACCGAGGCCGAGACCGGTCAGAGCGCCGACTTTGAGAAAATCGCGCCGCTTGACGCCGTCACAGAATTGATGCAGAGCCATGATTACTCCTAAGGGTGTGTCCCGATGGGAAGGTGAAATGTATCAGAAAATGTAAGGAGGAAAAACAGTTGGATGACCGCCAGGTTTAGTGATTGACCAAGAACTCCTTCGAGTTGATGAGCGCCCAAACGAGATCGCGAATGCCGGTCGGTTGATCGGCGCTGTCGGCGATGTATTTCTCGGCCGAGGCGAGCTCGTCCTGATTCGGCAGCCGGCTGAAGGTGCGCAGATACGCCTCTTCGACCATCTTGGCCACGGTCGGCGGCGCGACCAGTTTCTCGTTCGGCTTGTCCTTGCTCGGCTTGAGCTTTTGCTGGAGCGAGGCAATCTCTTTCTTGAGCTTCGAGGCGTCGTCCTTGCGTCCCTTGCGAGTCGCTTTGGCGAGTTCCTTTTCCAACTCGGCGATTTGGGCGGTCACCTTCTTCGTGTCGGTCTTAGCCTCGGGCTGACCGGCCTTGGCCACCGCTTTGGTCAACTCGGAGAGCCAACCGTTGTTGCGTTCCAAGGTGCGGAACAACTCGCCGTCGTTACGCAGATAGACGGTCTGGAGCAGTGAGGGTTCGTTCGACCGTTCGCAATCGCACGGCGTCTCACGCTTCGGCTTGCCAAAGACGTTCAAAGCGTACGTGCCACCGCCGCCACGCACGGTGTAACCCTTGCTGAGACCGATCGCACAATTGGCCACCGGGTCATCGGCACGCTTGGTCAACTCGGCGCCACCGGCGGTCGCGGCGATCACGGCGTCGTACACGGCCTCGGCCTGCAAGCGACGCGGGACCATGTGGCTGAAGTTGCGAATGTCGACTTCGTTTGTCTCGTTGGTCGACCACGAACGTTGATAGGTGTCGCTCAAGGCGATCGTGCGATGCAACCAGTGCATGTCGTAGTCGTGCTCGATGAACGACGCCGCCAGCCAATCGAGCAGTTCTTTGTTGCTCGGGGCGTTGGCGAGGTTCATGTCGTCGGCCGGTTCGACAATGCCGACGTTGAAGTAGTTCGACCAGACTCGATTCACGAATGCTCGGGCGAAGTACGGATTGTTCTTGTCCCGCAGCCAGTCCATGAGCGGCTCGCGCGGATCTTGGTACGCGGCGTCGACCAGTTCTTCGCCACCGAGCACCTTCGGCGTGATGACGCGGGTACCGGACGCAGCCTTTTCCTTCTCACGCTTGGCGTTGGTGCGCGGAGCGGGAGCGATGTACACCTCGGAGTGCGGCACGACTTTGCCCGACTTGGCAGCCGCGGCGAAAATCTTTTGTCGCTCGTTGTTGCCCAGCTTCTTGTTGTCGGCACCGAGAGCGGCGAGCAACTTCTGCGTCTCGTCACGTTCGGTGGCACCGTAGTTCACACGGTTGAAGAACGCCGTGAACTGTTGGAAGTCTTGCTGGCTCCATTGATCGAACGGATGCTTGTGGCACTCGGCACATTGCAACCGCACGCCGAGAAACGCGTAGCTAAAGCTCAACGCCTTCTCGCTCGTCTTGCGCATGTTCTGCCGCGCCCAGTACCAGGGCATCGTGTCGCGGTCGCTGAAATTCTTGTCGCCCAAGGCAAACGCGGTCGTCTCTTTGCAGTAGTCGATGAACGATTGATCCTTCGACGTGGGGCTCACCGCGAGCACGACCCCTTCGACCGGGTCGTCGTAGTGGACGTTCTTGGCGACTTGGCGGTTGACCCATTGATACCATTGCTCATAGGGGCTGCCGACGGGGTTGTTGCGGATTTGGTTCTCGCTATTGCCGAGAATGTCGCACAACTTCGTGGCCCACCAGGCGGCATAGGCCGGGCGAGCGAGCAACTCATCGACTTTACGCGACCGCTTGTCGGCCGAGCTGTCGGCGATGAACGCCCGCACTTCGTCGGCAGTCGGCAGAGCGCCGGTCATATCGAGACTGACGCGGCGGAGGAAGTCGGTATCGGAGCAAACCTCCGACGGCACGACGCCCAACTTGCGGAGCTTGTTCACCACGAGCTCGTCGACCTTGGTCGGCGTGGTGACTTTCGGATAATTCTCGTTGGCCTTGTCACTGACTGGCAGCAGCACCGAGACCGGCACGACACCGTTGTCGTAGAAGGCGACGATGTGCGTGTCTCCCTTGCCGATGATCGTGATCTTGCCGCCGAGATCGACCTTGGCGACGGCGTCGTCGTTGGTCGTGAAGCGGCACAAGCAGGTGACATCTTCCACCGTGCCATCGCTCCAGTGGCTGAGGACCTTCATTTGGGTCGTCTCGCCAATCTTGCCGAAGACGGTTTCCAGCGGCGTGACTTCGAGCCGCACGAACTGCGGATCGTTCGCTTCGTCAACGCTCTTGGCGCCGGCTTCGACCCAACGCTTGAGCAGCCGGTATTCCCAGCCGTTCTTGGCCATGCGCTTGCCGCCGCCGTGGAAGTCTTGCTCGTCGCTCGACGGCTTGTCGAGCATCAAGCTTTGCTCGACGTTCTTGAGATCGACGCGCGGGTTGTCGCCGGCCACGAGGGCCTCGTGATCGATCTTGAAGTCATAACCGAAGAGCGACAGGCGGAAGCCGCCTTGCCCCTGGAACGACCCGTGACACGCCCGACCGTTGCAGCCCAACCGGCCCATCAACGGCAGCACGTGGCGTTGGAAGTGGGGGACTTCTTGCGTCTCTTTACCATAGCGATCCGCGGCAGGCGGGATCGTATCGGCGGCGATCAACGGGTTCGACAACCCGAGCCCCATGAGCATTCCTAGTATCCAACGATTCATTACCGGCGCACTCCCTAAAGACAGTTCCACAAACGGAAAGTGGTTGAATTACGATTTCGGATTCGACTTCTTGCCCGTATCAGACTTGTTGCTGGACTCGGACTTGTTCGCACCCGCTTTGGTTTCACTTGACTTAGTCTCACGCTGTTTCTTACGTTCCTGCGTCCCTTGCACGAGCTGATCGAGCCGCTCGTCGACCGAAACGTTCATGTCCTTTTGCAATTCTCGATCCAGCTCGGCCAACCGGGCCGCGGTTCGTTCACGTTCGGTCTGCAATTGCGAACGACGCAGCTGTTGCTGTTCCTGCAAGGCGTCACGCAGCTCTTGCTTCAAGACCGGATCGGCGTTCATCGCTAGCTTAGCGGTCAACACCTGAATCCGCGAGCCAAGCTGCCAAGTCTTCAGTTCGGTCTCGTACTTGTGCGGGTTCTTTTCCTGCCATTGGGCCAGCCGTTCGCTGGTGCGGAACAACTCGCGAATGGCCTGTTCGTACTCGGGCCGATTGTGTTGCTTGAGCCGGGCGAGCAGATCGGCGAGCTCGCCGTGATGCATCTTCACGAAGGTGATCGCGGCCGCTTCACGCTCGGCGGTAAACGCGGGCAGGTCGACCTTGTTGATCCGCTTGTTCGATTCCAGGCGGCTGCTCGTGACTTTGCTTGCGCCATCTTTGGCCGACTCAGCGCGGGCGGACAAACCATCGAACCACGGCAGTGCCGCCGTCGCCGACAGAGCCACGATCGCAGCAGCTATCCAAGCAGGTCGCATTTGTATTTTCCGTCCCGAGAGGATTC